>NZ_JBSRZW010000006.1:0-122842 GCF_054058015.1 Thermostichus sp. MS-CIW-30 | reverse complement strand
GTGCCTAGCACTTCTCGGCTATTGCGATAACGCAGCCAGCCAAGTTTGGGCAGAAAGATGCGGCTGTTGGCCTGGTCCAGCTGGATTTGCTTGGGGTCGGGATAACGGAAACTGTCCGACCGGCCCTTCTTCTTGAACTTCGGGAAGCCGGCGCGTTGGGCGAAGAAGTGGCTGTAGGCCCGCTCCAAATCCTGGAGCGCCTGTTGCAGCGGATGCACCAGCGCATCCGCCAGCCACGCCGTATCTGCGCTGTGGCGCCACGCGGTGAGCAGCTGGCACAGGCCCGCATAGCCTAGCTTTTTCTGGCCTTGCTCGTGACGCTCCTTCTGCAACGCCAGTGCTTTGTTGTAGACGAACCAGCAGGAGCCAGCAAAGCGGCGCATCTGCCGTTCCTGCTGGCCGTTGGGCAGCAATTCGTACTTGAAGGCTTGAAGTCGTTGCACCGCTCAATCGTATTCTTGACCTATGCGTGATGACAACGATATAGGCTACGGTTCGCGCTATCCTTCCCTGCCCTGAAGGACGGGGCTTGCCGCGCCTTTTGGTCAATACAGCTGCGTCTTGACTCCGCTATGGTGGCGCTATGGTGAATAGAGGGGTGGGAGGATGGGTTGAGAGCGGCGATGGCAACAACAGACGTGACGGTGGTGGTGAAGATCGGCACCTCCAGCCTGACAGATACTCAGACCGGCTTGTTGCGTCTTTCGGTGTTGGGGCCGCTGGTGGAGGTGCTGACCCACCTGCGCAGGCAGGGGTATGCGGTGATCTTGGTCTCCTCTGGGGCGGTGGGGGTGGGCTGTGCTCGCCTTGGCTGGCGGCAACGACCGACGGCTATTGCCGAGAAGCAGGCGGTGGCTGCGGTGGGACAGGGGCGGTTGATCCGCCTTTACGATGACCTCTTCTCGGCTCTGAACCAGCCAATTGCCCAAGTGCTGCTCACCCGCGGCGATCTGGTGGAGCGCAGCCGCTACGTGAACGCCAATCGCACTTTTGCCCAACTGCTGCAGATGGGGGTTATTCCCATCGTCAATGAAAACGACACGGTGGCAGTGGAGGAGCTGAAATTCGGCGATAACGACTCGCTTTCGGCGTTAGTGGCCAGCATGGTGCAGGCCAAGTGGCTTATCCTGCTCACCGATGTGGACAAGCTCTATTCGGCTGACCCCAACCGAGATCCCTCTGCCCAGCCCATTGAGCGGGTGTTGCCCGGGATCCCGCTACAGGTGAAGGCCGAAGCCCAGGGGAAAAGCGGCTGGGGCACCGGCGGCATGGCCACCAAACTGACCGCTGCTCAAATTGCTACAGCTGCAGGGGTAACGGTGGTGATCACCAATGGCAAACGGCCTGAGCAGATCCCGGCAATTCTGGCCGGCGAGGCCATCGGCACCCGCTTTGATCCGGCTCCTCAGCCCGCCAGCGCCCGCAAGCGATGGATTGCCTACGGCCTCATCCCCGAGGGATCTTTGACTTTGGATGAGGGGGCGGTACGAGCGGTGTGCGAGCAAGGGCGCTCGCTGTTGCCGGCAGGGATCACAGCCATTTCTGGGGAGTTTGAGGCGGGGGCTGCCGTGCGCCTGTGCGATCCCAGCGGCCAGGAGGTGGCGCGGGGCCTGGTGAACTACAGCGCCGAGGAGCTGCGGCAGATTAAGGGCAAAAAAACCGCCGAGATTCCCCGCATCCTGGGCTACGAAGGGGTTGATACTGCCGTCCACCGGGATAACTTGGCCTTGCTCAATTGAGGCCATGGGTGAGGCCATGGGGGCGAGTCCAGGCGCGGTGCTCTGCACCACTAGCACGAATGGCTACAACGGCGGGATCCCAACGCCTATTCTTCCAACTGCCAGGGATCCTGAGCCAGCACCTCATCGAAAACCCGCGGGGGGCGCACGGCCATCAGCACCTGGCCCAACAGGGGAGAGGAGGGCGAGTCTTCTATCCACTCCACCGCCAGGGATCCGGCCCGATCCACCAGGAAAAATCCCGCCATCTGAGCTCCCTCCCAAACCCGAGCGGCGCGATCGACCACCAGCAAAACCGGATCCTGTTCTTCACCGGCAGGCACCGGCAAACCCAACAGGGATCCCAAAAGCCGGTTTTCCACCTGAAGGATCACCGGATCCCCGGCCTTTTGAATCACCGGCCAAGCAGGCAAGGCCATCCAAGTCTGCTCCGCCGGGCTGTTGACCCAGCCAAAGGGCCCTTGCGGCTCGCTGGGGGGGATCCCTTCCCAGGCGGCAGTTGCAAGAGGCAGGGATCCGGCCACCGGCAGCAGGCGCGGCAGATCTTCTTCCAGGCGAAACACCGACAGCTTGGGCAAAACGCTGCGTTGGGGGCGGGAGCTGGTGGCAATCGTGGACAAGAGCTGCTCCACCTGTCGGCGGGCTGTATCACTGTGGACATACTGAAACGCTCGACCGATAGCCCGAGTTCGCTCCTGCAGATCGCGGGTTTGCTGGGCCGTCCGCCAGGCTTGATAGGCCACCGCATCGCCGGGGTGATCCGTAAACCCTTCCGGGAGCTGCTGGAGCTGGGCATAATTTTTCACGGCGCGGGCGATCTCGTGAGCATCAGCGGCATGCAAATGGCGACTGAAGATGAATTCCGCCACCCGAACCCGATCCTGTGGGGAGAGAATGCGCAACTCGTAGAGGATATCGCTGCCTTTATGGGCAAAATGCCCCAGAACTTCTGGGCTGGCTCCTGCTTTGGCCATCCCTTCGTAAACCTGGGCCGCAACAAGGATCTGGTTTTGGTGAATGGGCTCAAACCCGGTTGCCTCGAAGATGGCCTGGGGAGTCATTTTCTGTCGTTGCAAAGCTTGACAGGCCTTGGCCCAATCCAGCCACCGGCCCTCTTTGCGGCGCAGCCGCTCTACCAACAAGCTGGGATCCTCCTCCACAGCAGCAGGTTCCGGCAGATACTGACTCATGCTTGTTCTCCAACAGGCTGGACAGATCACCACTCCCCTGGTCCACAGCCCAGCAGAGCTGGCCGGGCATCTGGCCAAACTTGATCTTCAAACTTGATCTTAAGGGCTGATAGCGGTTCTGGCCGAGTCCGGTCGCGACAGCGGGACGGAGTCCTTGGCGAAACTCTAGATCGCTGGGTCGCACAGCATCACCTGGGAAGGCTGTCCACTCACCGGCAAGCAGTTCAGATCCAATTGCCAAAGCTGAGACAGGTGAGATTTCTCTGCTTTGGGCACCTGCAGCCAAATCTTGCCCCTTTGGCCCACCTGCAACACCTGTGAGCCGTTAGGCACAGCTACTTGGGCCAAGGGATCCCCTTTTTCACTGTACAGCCAGAGGGAAGTGGATTGCTCGCCCTCTCGACACAGCAGCAGCACGCCCCAAGGGGCCTTGGCCATCTGGACAGGTTGCCCTTTCAAGAACCAGCGGCGCACCCGCAGCGGATTCACCTGCACCGAGTGGAGATAGGGGCAGCAACCTTGCTGGCCTTCCCTTCCCTCATCTGTTGCCGCAAAGAGCAACCGTTCTCCCAAGCTGATCACCCCCCCTTGGGGATCCAAGGGCAGGCGATAGCGAATGGGCTGGGATCCCGTCTGCAGAGACCAGCCGGTCGCGACAGTGGGATGGTGTCCCTTGGGATAGGGCAAGAGGCTCATCTCCACCCACTGCTGCCCCACACCTGTCAACAAAACCAGATGCTCCGAGAGGGCCAGCAAGCGGGACAGGGATCCCTGCCAAGGCCAACGAAAATAGCAGCGGGAATCGGGGAAAGGCTGTGTTCCTGTCGACGTGGCCGGCTGCCATTGTACGGCCCCCAACTCTTGGGCGGTGGCCCAGACCAGCTCCTGTCGCTCTGCCAGCCAGGTGGCCTGCCAATCCTCCTCAAAGCTGAGCAAGGTGCGGATGCGGCTGGGGCTGAGGTGCAAAAGGCTGCTTCGGGAGAAGGCCAGGGCTTCCGGGAAGGTGTTCAAGGGCAGCACCGCCCGAATTGGCTCGTCCAGGGAAAAACGGGCCAAAGCAGGGGATCCCAGGGCAAGGTTCTGGAGCTCCAGCCATTCCAGCCTCTGGGGGGTCACCCGCAACAGCAGCGGGGATCTGGAGCCGCTGGGATCCTCGCAGATGCAGAACTTTTGCTCGGCCAGGAACTCCATCCCGCCAGTGTCAACAGAGCCCAGATCCGGCAGATCCCAAACCTGTACCCCAGGGGGCGGCCATCTGGGCAGGCGAGGGCCAACCCAACAACTGGCCGGCTCTTGCCACTCTTGGGCAACCACCGCCAAAGCCGACCGCATTTGGGCAGCAGTGCGGAACCGCCGCAAGGGCAACTTGCGTAGGGCTATCTCCAGCACCTCCCGCAGCGGGGCAGGGATCCCTTCTGGACAGACAAACGGCTGGTTGAGGTGGGCGTGCATCAACTGGCCGGGAGATCCGGAAAAAGGCCGTCGGCCCGTCAGCAGCTCCACCAGGATGATCCCCACCGCGTAGAGATCGGAAGCGGGACTGAACTGGCCATAAAACCGCTCCGGGGCCATGTAGGCAGGGGATCCGGTGGCGGTGATCTCGCCGGCAGCAGGCTGCAGGCGACGGGCGATGCCAAAATCCGTCAACTTCAGTTGCCAGCCCTGGGGCGTGGGCTTGAGCAGGATGTTCTCGGGCTTGACATCGCAGTGGATCACCCCCTGCCGGTGGGCATGATCTAACCCGGCCAAAATCTGATCCACAAAGCCCAAAACCTGCTTGACCGGCAGCCACAGCCCTTGCTCCACCTGGTCGATCAGCTCCCGCAGCGTGCCTCCCTCGCAGTACTCCAACACCAGGTAGCGACCTTCGCGGGCATGTTCGAGGGCGTAGCAGCGGGTAATGTTGGGGTGGTTGAGGGTGAGCAGATGGCGCAGCTCCCGCAGCAGATTTTGGGTGGGAAAGCGCTCCGCCGGCAGCTCCTTCAGGGCCACCAGGTCTCCTCCTTGACGGGGACGGGCACAGAATACACGCCCGTACTGCCCTTGGCCGGCCAAACCCAACATTTGGTAGCTGTCGTGAATCGACTTGAGGGTACGGCTGCGTCGGGACACGGCCCTAGCCCACGAGGAATCAATACCGGCACTTTACATCTTTTTTTGCTCTTTTCGTTCCCGTCTTGGCTCAGGTTCCAGAACAACGAGCCCAGCAGCAGGTCTGCCGAACTCCCACCGGAAAGCCTAAGAGCCGGTCAACTGCTTGAGCAGCTCCGCTGCGTGGGTTTCCACCTTGACCTTGGTGATAACGGCCTCGATCTTCCCCTCCGGATCAATAACAAAAGTGGTGCGGTGAATGCCGTTGTACTCTTTGCCCATGAACTTTTTCGGCCCATAGACCCCGTAAGCCCTGGCCACCTTGGCCCCCTCATCCACCAACAGGGGGAAGGGCAGTTGCAGCTTCTGGGCAAATTTTTGGTGGGAACGGGCATCGTCGGCGCTCACCCCCAAGATGGCGATGCCGTGGGCTTGATAGTCAGCGTAGGCATCCCGAAAGCCGCAGGCTTCTTGGGTGCAGCCGGGGGTGTTGTCCCGCGGGTAAAAATAGAGCACCACCCGCTGTCCCCGCAACTGGCTCAAGCTGATGGGATTGCCCTCGGCATCGGGCAGGGTGAACTCCGGAGCCGGATCCCCAACGGCAAGGGGCATGGGTGGGATCCCTCCTCAGACCGATTTTTTGGGAGAGAGAATCATCGTGATGTTTCGCCCTTCCTTTTGGGGGGGCTGCTGCATTTCCGCCACTTCTTGTAAGTCTTTGAACAAGCGGTGCAGCAATTCTTCCCCCAACTCGGCGTGCTGGGCCTCACGACCGCGGAACATCACCGTGGCTTTCACCTTGTCTCCATCCCCCAAGAACTGTTGGGCGCTGCGCAGGCGCACGTTGTAGTCGTGCTCGCCGATGTTGTAGCGAAACTTCACTTCCTTGATCTCGGCAGTGTGTTGCTTCTTGCGGGCCTCCCGTTCTTTCTTCTCCTTCTCAAACTTGAACTTGCCGTAGTCCATGATGCGGCAGACGGGCGGGTCGGCCTTTTCGCTCACCAAGACCAAGTCCAGATCTTTTTCTTCTGCCAGGCGCAGGGCTTCGCGCGGGCTCATGATCCCCAACTGAGTGCCGTCGGTATCGATAAGGCGGATTTTGGGGAAGCGGATGCGCTCGTTGATAGCCGGCAGCTCTGCGCGCTGCTTGCGGGGGAAGCGGTCAGGTGGACGCTCTACGGTCAAGTTTTCCTCTCTCAACGAAATAACAACACAAGACAAATGCTAAGTAGGACTAGCCCCCTTCGGAGCAGTGCCGAACCCTGAGTTTGGACTCTCCAATCAAAGTCGGCCACTGGCCCGCAGGCCAAGGCAGGCTGCACCTATACTAACCGGCATTTTCCGTCTCTTTCTAGAGCCGTCAAGCGTTGTCAAGGCCCGCTCACTTGGGGATCCTGCCAGATTGGGGCAACAACCGCGGTAGGATACCAAAGTGGCGATCCTGATGGGATCAAAGGTTGTTTGTCGGCCAGCAGGGAGGGCAGAAGCGGTGCAGCTCGGTTTAACGGAACGGGAACTGACAGAGTTGGCCCAAAAGTCGGTTCAGCTCATCCTCAGCCCGCGGGAAGGGGATAGCGAAGCGCTGATCCAGTACAAGTCTTCGGCAGAATTTCGAGCGGGGGTGCATCTGGCCTGTGCGGCCATGGTGTTGGTCTTGGCAGAGAACAACGAGCGCCTCAGCCAGCAGTTGCAGGCTACTTTACAAAACTTATCTGCAGCCGTCGAGACACCCTCAGAGAAGGCTGCCGGAAGCTAGCCCAAGGATCCGCGAACGGGGGAGGAAAAGCCTTGGCTGAGGTGCGCAGCGAACGAGACTCAATGGGGGAGCGGCAACTACCCCAGTCGGTTTACTACGGCATCCAGACCGCCCGTGCCCTGGAGAACTTCCCCATCAGCGGCCTCAAGCCCCTGCCAGAGTATGTGGAGGCCTGCGTGCTGATTAAAAAGGCGGCGGCGGAGGTCAACGGCGAGCTGGGGTGCATTCCGGCAGAGGTGGCCAAGGCGATTGTCCAAGCGGCGGATGAGATCCTCCAGGGATCCCTGCGGGATCAATTTGTGGTGGATGTGTACCAGGCGGGGGCGGGCACCTCCCACCACATGAACGTCAACGAAGTGCTGGCCAACCGCGCTCTGGAGATCCTGGGGGAGCCCAAGGGCCGCTACGAGCGGGTCAGCCCCAACGACCATGTCAACTACGGCCAGTCCACCAACGATGTCATCCCCACCGCCATTCGTCTGGCTGCCCTGCTGCGGGTGCGACGGGATTTTCTGGGCACGCTGGACAATTTGGTAGCGGCGCTGGAGCAGAAGGCCCAAGAGTTTCGCGGCATCCTCAAGGCCGGTCGCACCCATTTGCAGGATGCGGTGCCAGTGCGGCTGGGGGATAGCTTCGGCGCCTACGCGGCCATCTTTGCCCAACACCGTCGCTGGATTGAGGAGGCCAGCCAGGCCCTGTGCAGCTTGGGGCTGGGGGGAAGCGCCGTCGGCACCGGCCTCAACACTCATCCCCAGTACCGGCAAAAGGTGGTGCAACGGCTGGCAGAGTATACCCAGTTGCCCCTCACCCCTGCTCCCCACCCCATGGCGGCGATGCAGAGCATGGCCCCCTTTGTGCATCTGTCGGGATCCCTGCGCAACCTGGCCCAAGATGGCATCAAGCTGGCCAACGACCTGCGGCTGATGGATTCTGGCCCCAAGACCGGCCTGAAGGAGATCCAACTGCCGCCGGTGCAGCCCGGCTCTTCCATCATGCCTGGCAAGTACAACCCGGTGATAGCCGAGATGTTGAACATGGTCTGTTTCCAGGTGATTGGGCTGGATACCGCCATCACCCTCGCAGCCCAAGCGGGGCAATTTGAGCTGAACGTGATGATGCCCCTGATTGCCTATGACCTCCTGCACAGCCTGCAGATTCTGAACAGCAGCCTGCGGGTCTTTGCCGAGCGCTGTATTCAAGGCATCACCCCCAAACCGGAGCGCTGCCGTAGCTACGCAGAAGGGACGCTGGCTTTGGTGACCGCCCTCAACCCCTACATCGGCTATTTGCAAGCTGCAGAAGTGGCCAAGGCTTCTTTGGAAACCGGCCAGCCCATTCGGCAAATTGTCTTAGAGCGCAACTTGATGACCCCGGAACAGGTGGCCAAGGTGCTGGATCTGGAAGCCATGAGCCAAATGCAGTCCTAACCCATTCGCTACAGTGGAGGCATACTGCTCCTGCCTGGCCATGACCATCGCCCCCTATCGCTGGCCCACCCAGCACGACTTGCCTGATACAGACGACACCCCCTTGGACAACGAGGATCAAGGCCGCCAATACCCCCTCCTCCGGGAACCGCTGCTGCTGCACTGGTCAGATCGGCAAGACTTTTTTGTGGCTTGCAATATGGGCCTTTACTACGCCCTACCCCGGCAGGTCATTGTTCCAGATTTGTTTCTGGTGCTGGGGGTTCCCCGTTGGCGGGATGGCACTGCCCGCAAAAGTTATGTGGTTTGGGATGAAGGGAATATCTTGCCTATTCTCATCTTGGAGATCATCTGCAACGACCAGGGGGAAGAAAAACCCGGACAAGCCAAATTCCAGCTCTACGAAAGGCGGCTGCGGATCCCCTACTACGTCACCTTCGAGCTAGAGACCGATGAGCTGAATGTTTATCAACTCCAGGGCGGACACTATGAGCTGCTCCCCGGCTCAGGCGCTGGAGAACATCCCCCAATTCTGTTGCCCGATTTGGACTTGAGTATCGGTCGGTGGTGGGGATCCTACGAGGGGCGAGAACGCTTTTGGGTGCGCTGGTATGATAGGGCAGGGCAATTGTTGCCTACGGGAGCTGAACTAGAACGGCAGCGGGCTGAATTGGAACGGCAACGGGCTGAATTGGAACGGCAGCGGGCAGAATTGGAACGCTCCCGAGCCGAACGACTGGCCCAGCGGCTACGGGAACTGGGAGAAGACCCTGAATTTTGATCAGCTTTTCCAGGGATCCCCAAAAAAGAAATCTCCACCTACCCCCTACACTGGAATCCTGGCATTCCAGGGGGACATGATGACCAGACAGCGACTCAGTTTGTGGACGAAGCTGGCCTATGGGGTGGGGGATCTGGGCACAGGCATGACGGCCAACATCCTCATCTTTTTCCTGCTGCCCTTTCTCACCAATACCGTTGGCATGTCGGCAGGCCTAGCCGGCAGCATCTACGCCATCACTCGCTTTTGGGATGCCATCAACGATCCCATCATCGGCATTCTCAGCGACCGCACCCGCACCCGTTGGGGCCGTCGCCGCCCCTGGCTGCTGTTTGCAGCCCTCCCCTTCGGCCTCACGTTCCTGGCCCAGTGGTGGATCCCTTTTCCCGGTCGTATTGGCCCCCTTTTCGCCTACTACCTACTGGTGTCGCTGCTGTTCAATACCTTCTACTCGGCGGCCAATATCCCCTATGCCTCTCTGACCGCGGAGCTGACCCAGGATTACGACGAGCGCACCCAGCTCAACCAATTCCGCTTTGCCTTCTCTGTAGGGGGCAGTATGGTTGCGGTGGTTACCTTTCCCCTGCTGGTCAACTTGCTGCCGGATCGGGCTGCCGGCCACCTGCTGGCGGGAGCCTGTTTTGGAGTGATCTCGGCTGTGCCCTTGCTGATCTGCTTTTGGGGGGTGCGAGAACGGTATCCATCCCAACGGGATCCCATGCCCCTGGTTCAACAACTGCGGGTGGCCTTCAGCAACCGCCCCTACCTGTTTGTCAGCGGCCTCTACCTGTGTTCTTGGCTAGCGTTTCAGTTCACAGCCACAATCATCCCTTATTTCATCGTCTTCTGGATGGGCCTGCCGGAGGTGTGGATTTCCTTGGTGGTACTGGCGGTACAGGGGATCGCAGTGCTGACGCTGTTCGGTTGGACCCAACTGAGCACCCATCTGGACAAGCGCACCATGTACCTCATTGGGGCGGGGTTTTGGCTGATCTCGCAGGCGGGCCTGTTTTTCCTCCAGCCCGGCCAGCAAGGGATCATGATTGGGCTGGCTCTGTTGGCCGGCATTGGGGTTTCTGCTACGGCCTATCTCGGCCCTTGGTCCATGTTGCCGGATGTGATCGACCTGGATGAGCTGCAAACCGGGGAGCGGCGGGAGGGGATCTTCTACGCTTTTATGGTCTTCTTACAAAAGGTGGGCCTGGCGCTGGGGCTGTTTTTCGTGGGGCAAGCTCTGGATTGGGCCGGCTTTGTGCCTTCGGTGGCCGGAGAGGCCCTGCCCATCCAGCCGGAATCGGCTTTGTTGGCCATTCGCGTTGCCATTGGCCCCTTACCGGGAGTGGCTTTGATCGGCGGGATCCTGCTGGTGTGGTTCTACCCAATCACCCGGCAGCGTCATCAGCAGATCCTGATGGAATTGGAAGAAAGACGGCAACAATACCACCCCAGCATCGAAAGATCTCCTTAGACCGCAAAATAGGCTACGGTTTCTAGCAGCAGAGCAACTGGCGCAATTGCGGGGGTTTTGATCTTCGGCCCAGGCTACTCCTCTCTCAGGGGCCTGCAGGATTACCTCATCAATGGCCTGAAAAAATGGCCTGAAAATCGATCACTCCTTCATCTCGCGCTGGGGGCCGAATGAAGAAAATGCCGAGACCATTGCCTGATCATCACCTTGGCCCGCAGCCTGGGAATGGATGTCACTGCCGAGGGGATCGAAACCCTACAGCGACTGCACCAATGAGGCTGTTGAACTGCGAGTATGGCCAGGGCTATTTCTTCGCCAAACCTGATACATTCACGCTGAACTCTCCTGAACATGGTTCAGGAAAGAAGCGATCGCATCCTGCCTATCTCTGTTCGCGTCAGCGGGACGGAGTCCAAACAGGAAGGCGGTATCCCGCAAAGCCCTGAGGAATACCCCCCGAGCGCTTTCCCCCTTCACTTCCCGGCAACCGTTGCGGTGGACTCAAGGATCAGGGGGAAACTTGGTCTACTATATCCCTCTCAATGACTTTTGCCAAACCGCCTAAAGCTCAGTAAATTCAGCAAAGTTCAGGGTTTTGGGGGTTAGAGGCATGCTCTCTAGGATGCAGAGCAAATGCTGCGGTTGCAACTGGACAAGAGGTGAAGGGATCCCTGCCCTCAATCCAGGATGATGCGCAGGCCGCTACCCGAGGGAGTCACCGGTTCAGAGCTGGGCAAAATCCGCAGCCCACTGCCGGAGGGCCGGATCACTGTGTTGTCAGCATTTACGAAGAAGGTGTTGGATTGGCCGTCCCGCTCATACACTACCACGTCGTTGCGGTTGAACCGGGAGCGACAGATGATGGGGGAGTTGTCGGCAGCAGTAGCCGCACTGCAGCGGTAGCCAGGGGCAGAGACGATCTTGCCTTCTTCATCGATGGAAAAAGGAACTGCAGAGGGCAAGATTGGAGAAAAGACCGGCTGGTCGGGATTGAGGATCACCGAGCCACCTGTGCTGGGTTCTACCACGATCCCCCGCCCGTCGATGACGATCCGCTGCGCTTGGGCGGGAGAGACGGCCAGCGGCCCCAAGAGCAAAGCCAGGCTTAGGCCGAGTTGGAGGGGAAACAACAGCTTCATTGGATATCTCCTTTGGCCCAGGGCCATAACAGCTTCCAGGGATCCGCCAACGATCCTTGCAGGGGATGGATCCCTGGCTCAACTTAACTTGATCTTGACTTGATCTTGGCCCAGATGTCGGGCCGAACCCAGGGCGGAAGCCGTCACCTCTGTTGCCAAGATGGGCACTTTGCCGTCGGCTCGACTACCACAGCCCCGAGCGGCCCAACGCCAGCCCGACCACCAACATGCCCAACACCAAAAAGGGCTGCGCGCTGGCTTGGTATTTCACATCGTTGTTCAAAGGATCCCGCAGGAGGTACATATCTTGGAAGGTTATTTGGGGGATGATCAGCAGCACCAAAAGGGCCGCGTAAAGTTTTAGGCCCGCCCCCAGCAAGAATGAGGCCATGCCGAACTGGAACAGGTCGATCATCAGCGCTGAGATCCAAGCGGCCCCCATCGCCCCAAACATCACCGGCAAAGAGGCCAAGCCAAACTGCCTGTCCCCTTCGATGCTTTTGAAATCGTTGACCACGGCAATCCCCAGCCCGGCCAAGCTGTAGATCAGCGTCAGGATGCAGACCGTCCAGTTCAGCTCGCCAAACAAGGCGTGACCTGTCCACCAGGGCAGGGCGATGTAGCTGGCGCCCAGGGCGTAGTTGCCCAGCCAGCCGTTGCGCTTGAGCTTCAGGGGGGGCGCCGAGTAAATGTAGGCAATGAGGGCTCCCGCCAAGGCAATGCAGGTGATCACCGGGAAGTCATGGCCGGTGTACCAGTCCAGAGCGTAGGCCAAGCCCAACCCCAAGATCAGCAGCACCCAGATCTGGATAACCACCCGCTGCAGAGAAATAGCGCCGGAGGGAATGGGGCGGTAGGGCTCGTTGATGGCGTCGATCTCGCGGTCGTAGTATTCGTTCACCGTTTGGGTATAGCCCGTCATCAGGGGGCCCGCCAGGATCATGCCCACCAAAATTAGGGCCACGTTCTCCCAAGTCCAGGTGAAGTGACCCGAGGAAGCCGCTCCTGGAATCAGGCCCCACACCAAAGGGATCCAGGTAACCGGTTTCATCAGCTGCAGGTGCAACTGCCAAATGGAGCGAGACTCCACCTCTGCCCCTTTCATGCCCAGCAGTTGGCGGACACGCTGCGCATTCGACCCGCCGGTGCCAGGGGATCCCTTGCCGGGATCCGAGTCTGGGGTGGTTTCTTCCGCAGTAGCTCCTACCTCCTCTAAACTGGGCTCTGCAGCAAAGGCCATCTCAGCCGCCATTTCCGGCGAGGAGGGATCTTGAGGGATCTTTTCGCTCATGGTGGGATGCGCAATCAAACTGCAATAACGGGGATAACCACCCCCATTCTGAGACATCGTGACATACTCCCGCACTCATGCTGATGCATAGAGTACGAGCTTCTCAGTGACTCCTGTTAAGGACATTTCCTGAGCTTTAAGAACGGGATGCCCCACCGCTCTGTGTTTACCATAGCAAGGGTTTCCGCCTTTCATCCTGACCCTCATGCTGATACATAGAGGGCGTCGCTTCTCGGCGGTCTAGCTGACCGGATTCCTCAAACAAGAGGAGAGCATGACTCTAGTCAATAATAAGCTCAACTATACTGAAAATAATGTATAATATGTTCAGTACGGATTACTACCAGTTGATCTTTCTGTTTACTTTCGAGTCTGCCAACATGGTAGCCAAAGCAAAGCAGAAAATTGGTAGTAAGACGACACGGAAACTGCGCTTTGGGTATTCTACTCAAAGCTTTGCGGGATACCGCCATTCTGGTTGGAAACAAACAGAATGCTATCGCTGCATAGTTGAACAGTGATGTTCAGCAGTGTTCAGCGTAAATGTATCAGGTTGACGTTCTCCCCACGGCTAAAGCCAGAGGATCCGCTCTCAGCCAGCAAAACAACTCCCACTGACTGAGCTACACCGAGCATGTGGCTTATACCGCAGCACCGTGGGGGACGCCAAAGCGCTTCGCGCCGCCAAGGCGAACGCACCAGCTACTGGGATGTGGAAACACCCCAGATACTTCTACTTCACCTTCAGCACTGCACCTTTCTATAAATGGGTGGAGCGATACTCACATCCTATCAGGAGACGGTAGCTTATCCCTAGGCATAAATGCCGGGGCCTGAGCCGCCGAGTTTTCGGTCAGCTCGCAGTTCCGGGCCGTCTACACAATCTGTGCCGTCACGAATAGGCGCTGATGCTCGGCTGGGATCCGCTCTTTTTCTTGGGCCGGGATCACCAGGGGAGGTTGCTGAGTGTAATTGATGGGATCCCGAAACCAAGCGCGGCTGTAGGTGTTGTAGAGAAGAGGACGGGGAGCGGGCGAGCGATTGGCCCGACCCAGATGAATCAGGCGGTAGTCGAACAGGAGGCAGGATCCCTTGGCCAGGGGCGGATCGACAAAGGGCATCTGCTGGGCCAGCTCGGTATAGTGGGCATCGAAGACCGCATGGCTACCGGGCCAGAGACGGGTCATGCCGTTCTCTTCGTTGACATCCACCAGAGGAATGAGCAAATTCAGGGCATAGCAAGGAATGATCGCATCCAAGGTCTCGTCGCCAAACAGATGAGACAGATCCCGGTGAACTTGTTGATCGGCGGATCCCGGCAGAGAGACCACCGCCCCCAGCCCGCTCAAGATCAACTCCGGCCCCAAAATCCGCTTCAGGATGGGCAAGATCAGAGGATGGGCATAGAGGAGGGGATCGTTGAAGGGGCCCTCCAGGCGAACCGTTACCATCACCCGTCTATTGCCCACCAACAGGGCATCAGCGTGGTGCTCGTGGGTGCAGTAGCGGCTGTAGGTGGCCAGAAAGCTGCTGTGCAACTTGTCGATGAGCTCGGGGGGAAAGATCTCCGGCAACACCAGATAGCCCTCTGTGGAAAACAGTTCAAAAGCCTGCTCTACGGTCTCTGGATCCGGCTGCTGGAGCTCCTGTAAGGACTCCGTCCCGCTGACGCGAACCGCAGGGCTGAAGCGCAACTGGGCCAACATGGGCTAGGTCTCCTGCAAACTGGCCACAGCCATTAACATGCCCCGCGCTTTGTTTAGACATTCTTGGTATTCCCGCTCCGGATCCGAGTCGGCTACAATACCTGCCCCGGCCTGCAAGCTCACCTGGCCCTGATGAACCAGCAGGGTGCGGATGGTGATGGCGGTGTTCAGTTGGCCGGAAAAGTCGTAGTAGCCATAGGCGCCGGCATAGGGCCCGCGGCGGCATCCTTCCAGCTCATGAATAATCTGCATGGCGCGGATTTTGGGGGCGCCGGTAACAGTGCCGGCAGGGAAGGTGGCCCGCAGCAGATCCCAGGCGCTGTACTGGGGATCCAGCCGCCCCACCACGTTGCTGACGATGTGCATCACATGGCTGTAGCGCTCGATCTGCATCAGGTCGTCCACCTGCACAGATCCCAGTTGGCAGACCCGTCCCAGGTCATTGCGGGCCAGATCCACCAGCATCACATGTTCGGCCCGTTCTTTCGGATCTGCCAACAGCTCTTGCTCTAACTGCCGGTCTTCCTGAGGGGTGGTGCCACGGGGGCGGGTGCCGGCAATGGGGCGCACGGTGGCGATGCGGTCTTCTCCCACCCGGCTGAGTTTGACCATCACCTCTGGGCTGGAGCCGATGAGGCAGAGATCCCCAAACTGCAAAAACGCCATGTAAGGGGAAGGGTTAATCAGCCGCAACGAGCGGTAGAGGCAAAAGGGATCCCCGGCAAGGGAGACGGTAAACCGCTGCGAGAGCACCACCTGGAAGATATCTCCGGCGCGGATGTAGTCCTTAGCCCGTTCCACCGCTTGGCAGTAGGCTGGGCGGCTCAGGGTGCTGGGGGGGATTTGTTCGCGCCAGCGGGACGGAGTCCTTTCCGACAGGTGGGGCTTCCAGTTGAGGTGCAGATGGGCCAGGGAAAGAGGAGCGCTGAGCTGCTGCATCAGCTTTTCCACCCGCCGGCAGGCTTGGGCATAGGCTTCCTCGGCAGCGTGGTGACGGGTATCGGCGAAGGCCACCACCCAGATCTTGCGCTTCACCTGGTCAAAGAGCAGGATGCTGTCCACCTGCATCAAAACGGCATCAGGGGGATCCCCCGGCTGCAGGGGGTGGATGGGCACCTTGGGCTCAATCCAGCGAATCAGCTCGTAGCCCCAGTAGCCAAACAGGCCGCCGATGCTGCTGGGCAATTCCGGCAAATGCACCGGCTCATAGGGCTGCAAGCAGCGGGCCAAAATTGCGAAGGGATCCCCTTGGTGGTGCTCCTGTCGGCCATCGCGGTAGCGCTGTAGGGCTTGATCTCCCCGTATTTCCAATACCCACAGGGGGTCGCAGCCCAGGAAGCTGTAGCGGGCTACCTGCTCCCCCCCCTCCACCGACTCCAGGAGAAAGTTGTAGGGCTGGCCGGCACAGACCCGATACCAGGCAGAAACCGGCGTTTCCAAATCCGCCACCCATTCCTGGTACACCGGGATGAAGTTGCCCTGTTGGGTAAGGGCAAGAAACTCCTTCAAGGGAGGGTAAATCATGGCCTGCAACTTTTGGATCCCTGCTTTTCCTGACTCTATCCCAGACAGAGGATCCCAGGGATGTGTGAATCCCTCTGGATTGCCCGGTTGCAACAGCGCCGAAAACCATTAAGCTGAGAGCGGCTCTACTCTCGGGATCCCTTGCCATGCAAAACCCATCTCAGGTGATTCGCGAGCGCCTGCGCTATCAAGGCCACAAATACACCTTCGTCAGCCAGCGTTTGCGTTTTCCCAACGGCAAAGAGGGGGAGCGGGAGTACCTCATCCATCCCGGGGGGGTGGTGGCCGTGCCTGTAACTGCAGCAGGCAAGTTCGTCTGCATTCGTCAATATCGCTTTGCGGTTGCCTCCTACCTTTATGAATTTCCGGCAGGCACAGTCGAGCCAGGGGAGCATCCCGATGACACCATTCGCCGCGAGCTGGAAGAAGAAACCGGCCTGCGGGCCCATCGCTGGGATCCCCTTGGCCAATTTTATTTGTGCCCCGGCTATTCCAGCGAGATTATGTATGCCTATTTGGCGCGGGAGCTGGAAGTGCTGGATTCCCCTCCCGATAAGGATGAGGATGAAGATATTACCGTAGTGGAGTTTTCTGCTTCTGAGCTTACAGAAATGTCCCGTTTGGGAATGGATTTGGACAGCAAGTCCATTGCCTGCTTTTGGCGGGCCCAATTGTTTTTGGCTGCCGAAAAATAGAGCCCTCCGTCGGGGGGGGCTGCCCCTTGCTCCTGGGGGATCCTTTCCAATTGGCGGGGCGTCGTTCCAAGCCGACTTTGTTGGCTACAGAGGAAGCTCCAGGCTTTTCACCCTAACTTGGTAGCCCATTGCCAGGCGAGATCAAGGTGAGATCGAGGTTGCGTTCGACATAAAAGGGATCCCTGTATCCCGGCTGTTTGGTTGACTGGGAGAACCTTGGAGTCCTTTAGAATTTTAGGGGCGAGGAGTGAGGAAATATGCGGAAACTGCTGTATTCCTGTGGTCGAATAGCCTGGGGAGCGGCCTTGGCTGCCACTCTACCGGTTGCTGCTGTTCCTGCCTATCCCCAGCCTGTGCTTCCGCTGCTGCCGGTTCCTTCTGAGGGCGGCGCTGCTCGAGGTGGGGTTGTGGCTTTATTCAATCAATCCATTTGGTGGGATTTTATTCGCGGCAATCGCGGTGAAAACCTGCGCCTGTTCCCGGCCAGCCTAACCTCTCCATCTCGCCAGGATGTGGTGGCTGTGTTTCAGATTCAGCGGCAGCCCACCGTAGAGCCGGTGGTGCGCGTTCTCAGCTTCGAGCATCAGGGGGGGTATAGCTTTCGTCTGCTCCACACGGCTGAGCCGATCCCAGGGCGGTTGGTGGAGGCTCACCTGCGCACGGACATTACCTCCAGCCCACAGCCCAAGTTGGTGCTCCTCACCGAGCGAGGGGGCATCAGCCTGCTGCGCTCTGTCTTGGTCTTGGAACACCGGCCTGAGGGACTTGTGCCACTGCTGAGCGTGACGGATCTGAGCAATGCCAGCCTGCGGGTCAGCCCGCAAGGGATCCTGGTCATCTCAAGCCCGCCCGATGCCAGCCGTGACTTGAGGGCTACCCTCTACCAATGGGAGGGGGATGGCTTTGTCCGTCGAGATCTATAAGTCCATCATCTGTTGTGACTGTTGTGAATCTGCCTGTCAATATCCATCTTTGTCAGCGAGGTCTCGCCCAGAGCGGATGTCCGTCTCGGCTATCGCTGCCCTTGCCAGCAAGCTCCCAAACTGGGGGCTTGTCCCACCTGCCAAAGGAACAGGCTTTCGGCCCCAAGGGGATGAATGCTCCAGGGATCCAGGCCAGACCCAAACCACCCATAGGGATCGACGGCAGCTGGTTGGCCGGAGTTGGTGTTGTCGAAGCGACGTACCTCGAAATGAAGATGGGGCCCGCTGGCACAGCCGCTGTCTCCCGATAGGCCGATGACTGCTCCTGCGGCCACCACTTGCCCCTCCTGCACCCCGATTTGACTGAGGTGGGCGTAGAGGGTCTCCCAGCGGGGAAGTGCTCTCCCGTCTGTTCTCTCCCCCTCCGAGAGTTCTGGCTCGTGCAAAAGGCGCACCCGCAACCCCCTGACCGGTCGGCCCAAGCTGGGGCAAAAAAACTCCGGCTCCTCACGGGCCACGGTGACCCGTCCTGCGGCAGCGGCCAGGATCGGGGTGCCCACCGGCATCTCCCAGTCATAACCGGCATGGCCATCGCTTTTGCCACAGGGGTGCAGCGGGCCAGGGATCCAAACTTGGCCTTGCCCACTCACAAACCGTCTGTTGCCATCCCTCTCCCCCAAAGGCAAGTCATGGTCGAAGAGGTTGGTGACAGGAAATTCCCCAACAAAGGGCTTGTGCAAAAACGGCCACTGGGGCGGCGGCGGATCCCCATAAGCAGAACGATATTTTTCCAGCTCCAGCCGATAGTCTTCCAGATCCTGACGCTGGGCGGGATCTTCCGTGTGCTCTCGTAAGAGATCCACCAGCCGCAGGGCTTGCACCCAGTCCTGGCGCTCCACAGCACGAGCCAACTGGGCGTACACCCCCACCCGGGATCCCTGCGGCGAAGACGGGGAGGAGACCTGAGGAAAAACGGGCGATATGTTTACGAATTGATACAATAGACAGCAAAATATCAGCAGTGTCACCGTTAGCGGTGGTGACATCCCTGCCCAGAGGGCCATCCCAAGTAGGCCGGCCTGCAAGCAAGCGGGCTTGTTCTTGGCTTCGGGCTCTCTCTTGGGGCCATCCGCTTTTTCCCTCAGCCGCCGTATGGGTTGCAAGGAGACAGAGCGGCTTCGCTTAACCACTCTTCGGGAGTTTCTCATGCGTTGGTTCTCGTCCTCTGGTGTTCTCGTCGGCCTGCCTTTCCATGGGCAGAGCGTTCTGCCCCTATCCGGCTCGATTTGGCGGCGGCTGGAAGCTTTGGCTCTGGGTTTACACATTCTGTCTTTGCTTTTTGGGTTGGCAGGGTTGCTCTGGGTTGTACCGCATCCCGAGTGGGTGGCCAGTTTGCCCCCCATTGGCCTTCAAGCCTTCTCCTTGAGCATGGGCAACGGCGGCGTGGCCTACATGGTGTTCGGCGCGCTGGCAGCAGCTCTGATGGGATCCCGGCTGTTGGGGGTGCGGCGCCTATTGATGTTTTTGATCCCGGCGGTGGGCATTTCCTTGGGCAGTGAGCTGTTGGGCACCAGCACTGGGATCCCCTTTGGCAACTACGGCTACCTGAGTGGGCTGGGCTATAAGATTGCCGGGTTGGTGCCTTTTACCATCCCTCTGTCTTGGTTTTATGTGGGGTTGTCGTCCTATTTGTTGGCGCGTGTGGCTCTGCAAACCCAGCGCCACTGGTTGATCCACTTCGAGGCCATCATGTTGGGGGCCCTGCTGCTCACCGCCTGGGACTTCGTGCTGGATCCGGCCATGACCCGCGGCTTGATCCCGTTTTGGACGTGGTTTCAGCCGGGGCCCTTCTTCGGTATGCCGCTGCAAAACTTCGGTGGTTGGATGCTGACTGGGGCTGCCTTCATGACGGTGGCCAATCTGCTGTGGGGCGAGGATCAACCCATCCTTGACCGCCGCCAGTTGGTGGGGCCGCTGGTGCTCTATGTAGCTAATTTTGCTTTTGCCCTGTTGATGAGCCTGGGCTCCGGCATTGTTGCGCCGGCGGGGCTGGGCCTGTTGTTGGGGTTGGGGCCTGCTTTGGGGTTGTGGTGGAGTGCAAAGACCCCATCCCGCTATTGCGAAAGGACTCCGTCCCGCTATCGCGACCAGCCTGAGCCGCCTTCCCATCCCCAAAAGGACTCTGTCCCGCCATTGCAAGCGGTCGAGGGAGAGGCAGGTCGGGACTGGGATACTTTGGAGGATCCCGGTTGGGTTGGCGCGAAGTAAGCCGGCCCTAACCCTTCCTCGGCGAGATCCCTTGGGTTGTCCATGCCATGAACTTTTGCAGCGACAATGTTACAGGCGCTTGTCCTGAGGTGATGGAAGCCCTGTTGGCCCTCAACCGGGGATCCGCCATGCCCTATGGAGGAGACGAATGCACAGCGCAGGTGCAGAGGCTCTTTGCCGAGATCTTTGAGCATGAAGTGGCGGTGTTTCCGGTGGCAACGGGATCTGCTGCCAACGCCTTGGCCCTTTCGGTGCTCACCCCGCCCTACGGGGCGATTTATTGCCATCCCGAGGCCCACATCAATCTGGACGAATGTGGAGCGCCAGAGCTGTTTACAGGTGGGGCCAAGTTGGTGGGGATCCCCGGAGAGCAAGGCCGTATTGACTGGGGCAACTTAAAAGCAGCCCTGGAGCGGGCGGGGTTTGGGGTGGTTCATCACGTGCAGCCTGCCTGCCTCAGCCTGACGCAAGCCACTGAGGCTGGCACCCTCTACTCCTTGGAGCAGCTTGGATCCCTGGCGGATTTGGCCCATCACTTTGGCCTTAAGGTGCATATGGATGGGGCCCGCTTTGCCAATGCCCTGGTTGGTTTGGGTTGCACCCCTGCCGAGATGACCTGGAAAGCGGGGGTGGATGTGCTGTCCTTTGGGGCCACCAAAAATGGGGCCTGGGCTGCGGAAGCGGTGGTGTTTTTTCATCCAAATCAGGTGGGCGATTTTGAGTTTCGCCGCAAGCGCAGTGGCCATCTGCTCTCGAAGATGCGCTTTTTGTCTGCCCAATTGCAGGCCTATCTCCAGGATGGGGTGTGGCTGCGCAATGCCCGCCATGCCAACGCAATGGCCCAACGGTTGGCGCAGGGACTGGGATCCCTGCCGGGAGCCAAGTTGGTGTATCCTACCGAGGCCAATGAGGTTTTTATCGAGCTGCCGGAGCCGGTTCTCCAGGCCCTGGAGCAGGCGGGGTTTCGGTTTTACCGCTGGCTGGGGGAAGGTCACCACTTAATCCGCCTGGTGACAGCTTTTAACACTTTGCCCGCAGATGTCGAGCGCTTCTGCCAGGTGGCCCAGCAAGCCAGCCGTTTGCAATAGGCGGACGGAGTCCTTGCAGCTGACCGGGGATCCCCCTGGCCAAAGGCCTGAGCATCCCAAGGGATCCCTGAAGGCTGTTCATCGGCTCGTCAATCCTTAAAGTGGGTGCTGTCGCGACCGGGCTTTTTCTCCAGGCAGGGCGAGGCGGAAGTCGATCCCGTTTTCTTCGAGTTGTCCTGTAGCAGACCAATCAGCAGACAGGCCACCCCAAGGTTGATGGCCACATCCGCCACGTTGAATACCGGAAAGCGAATCCAGATCAAATTGAAAAAATCCACCACATAGCCGTTGACGAAGCGGTCGATGCCGTTCCCCACCGCTCCTGCCCACACCAAGCCATAGCCGGCCTGTTCCCATCGGCCCAGGATCCCGCCGCGAATGGCCAGCAGCGCCAACGCCAGCGCCACCCCCAGCGAGATCCACTTCAAGAGCTCTGCCGAATCTTCAAACAGGCTCCAAGCAGCGCCGGTATTCTCCACGTAGGTGAGGTGAAACACCCCTGGCCACAGCTCAAGCTCTGGCCCCGGCAGCAGCCGTTCCACTGCCCAGTGCTTGGTCGCCTGATCCAAGATTACCCCCAGGATCCCGGCCAGCCAAAAGCCTTTGTTTTTCATGTCGTCTTGGCCTCAATCACGTCCACCGGCAAGAGCGCCCCGATGAGCACTTTTCCCATCCTGACATGCTGCTCTTCTGCCGGCTCATTGCACAGAAGCTCAAGGGCGGAGCTCTGGACTCGAAGTTGGGCCTGTAACGGGATCCAACTGTAGGTGAGTGGCCTCAGAAGCGATTGGCCGCCTCTGGCTTGAGAGGAGCAGCAAGAAAACCGTCCAGCTTAGGCAACTGGACGGGGAGGGCCTAGGTTTGACGGTGGACAAGATCGGCTACCGCCCCTGCTGCTCCAGGGATCGGCGCAATTCGCTGGCCATCTGCATGAACTCTTGCGGGTTGCCCGCTTTGCCGTAGGAGGAGCGATCCTGAACCTTTTTGCCGCTGCCTTGGCGGGTGCGGGTGTTGAGCAAAGCGCTGGCCATTTCCATGAACTTGGCAGGATTTCCCTCGCTGCTGCCCCGCACGAGAGGGGCGCGTCCGGCACGAGTGACAGCCATAGATACCTCAATTTTCACAAATGAAATGCTTGTTACATTTTCTCACAAGGGCTCTGCGATCAACCAGGGCCAGCGTTTCCTTGCTGTTACAGCGACTCCGGCCAATACTTAGGGATCCCTCCAAGTGCAAACCTTGCATGAGGCTGGAAAGAGCCATCAGCGAGTCGTGGTTTTCTCTTGGGTCAAGTGATGGATCAGCCAAATGGGGAGCACCGTCAGGCCAATCACCCCCAGAGCCACCACGCTGATCACCGGGCGCTGCCGAGGCTTGGTGAGCTGGCTAAACACCCAAATCGGCAAGGTTTGCTGCTGGCCGGCGGTGAAGGTGGTGACGATAATCTCATCGAAAGACAGGGCAAACGCCAGCAGGGATCCCGCCAATAGGGCCGAGGCCAGTTCGGGCAGAAGGATGTACCGAAAGGTTTGCAGAGGATTGGCCCCCAAGTCGGCAGAAGCCTCCAGTTGAGAGCGTCCCATGCGGCGAAACCGGGCCAGCACGTTGTTGTACACCACCACCAGGCAAAAGGTGGCATGGCCGATAACAATTGTCCAAAAGCTGAAAGGGATATGCAGCAAATGGATCGCCGAGCGCAAGGCGATCCCGGAGACAATGCCCGGCAAGGCGATGGGCAGCAACACCAAAAATGAGATCGTCTCGCGGCCAAAAAATCGGCTGCGATAGACTGCTGCTGCCGCCAGGGATCCCAGCACCACCGCCACTCCGGTAGCCAGCACAGCCACCCGCAAAGACAAAAACAAGGCCCGCCAAATATCTGCCCGCCCCCAGGCCACGGCAAACCAACGCCAGGTCAGCCCCGGCAAAGGGAAGCGCAAGGTCGCCTCATCGGGGCTGAAGGCATAAAGGACGATCACCAGCAGAGGAAGATGGAGAAAGAGCAGCACCCCCAGCGAGAACAGGATCCAAAGCCATTGGCCGATGGGAAAAGGGCGAATCGGCATGGATGAGGGAGAATACAGAGCTGGATGGGGAACAGTCTACAGGTAGAGAAATGGTCTGTGAAATAGCCTTGTAGGGAAGCAGCCTTTGGCAAGGACTTTAGATTGCTTGGCCGACTTTGGAGCTCCAGTCGAGCAGAGCATCCCAAACCCAGATTAAACTCGCAGCATGATCGCGTTTTTAAGCGGCCACCTTGTGGCCATCGAATGGGGAGAGCGCAGCAGCCTCACCGTTGAGGTGCAGGGGATCGGCTATCGCGTCAAGGCCCCAGGACGTTTTCTCAAGCAACTGCCCGCAGTGGGGGAGCCCGTCCGGGTGTTCACCCATTTGGTGGTGCGAGAGACCGAGCTGGTGTTGTACGGGTTTGGTTCGCCAGCCGAGCGCGATTTGTTTGTGGAACTCATCAAAGTCTCGGGGGTGGGGCCGGCTTTGGGCTTGGCCTTGCTGAATACCTTCGGCCTGCCGGAGCTGGTTCAGGCGGTGGTGACCGAAAACGTACGCCTGCTCTCCCTCACGCCGGGGGTAGGTCATAAAACGGCCCAACGGCTGGTCTTGGAGCTGAAAACCAAGCTGGCTCACTGGCGACAGGGGGTGGGAGTTGCGGATCAACCCTTGGCCGGGGGACCGCCCATGCCCATCCGGGAAGAGGTGGAAATGGCCTTGCTGGCTCTGGGCTACAGCGCTCAGGAAATTCAGGCCGCCCTGCAAGCTCTGCCCACTCACCCCCGCCCAACAGAAGATTGGCTGCGGGATGCCATCACCTACCTGAGCCAGCAGCCATGAAGCACCGCCGCATTGCCATTCTGGGCGGAACCTTCAACCCTGTGCACCATGGCCACTTGATCATGGCAGAACAAGCTCTTTGGCAGTTTGACCTGGATCAGGTGCTGTGGATGCCCGCCGGGGATCCCCCCCACAAGCCTCTGGCCCCTGGCGCCAGCAAAGCCGACCGCTTGGCGATGGTCAAGCTGGCCATTGCCGACCACGAGCGCTTCGCCTGCTCAGAGCTGGAGATCCGCCGTTCGGGGCGCTCCTACACCATCGAGACACTGCGCACCCTCATCCAGGAGCAACCCAATACCCAGTGGTACTGGATCATCGGCGTGGATGCTCTGCGGGACCTGCCCCAGTGGTATCAAGCGGAAGAACTGGCCCGCCTCTGCCATTGGATTGTTGCCCCACGGGTGGATGCCGGCGATGCCGCCCAGGTGCTGCAGGCGGTGGCCGCAAAGCTGCCCATCCAAGCCCAAATCCTGGAAGCCCCTACCCTGACGCTCTCTTCCACCTACCTGCGACAGCAAATCCAAAAGGGAGGGTCTATCCGCTACCTGGTGCCCCCTGCTGTGGAGCACTATATCCGTCAGCACCGCCTCTATCTGCAGCCCTAAAGGAAAAAAGGGGGCGGATCCCCCCTCTAGAGTCACCAAACAGCTTAAGATCTGCCATACGCCACAGCCTCTCCCCGGAAGAGGGAAAGGCTGGAACTGGGTTGGGAAGTAAACTGCTTTTCTGGTACTCTGGAATGCTTGTGCTCTGTGGGCAGTTGAGAGTGGGGTTGCGGCCAGGTGCCCCCATCAGTAGGCTAAGCCCATGCTGCGGGTGGTTTCGGGGCCAAGGTAGACTCGAATGCTCAGAAAATCGGTGGGACAAGCGGTTTCACAGCGTTTGCAGCCAACGCAGTCTTCGGTGCGGGGAGCGGCAGCGATCATGCCAGCCTTGTTGTTCCCCTTCCAGGGCACCATCTCCAACACGTCGGTGGGACAAGCCCGCACACACTGAGTGCAGCCGATGCAGGTGTCGTAGATCTTGACCGAGTGAGCCATTAGCGTTCTCCAGTCGAGCAGGTTGAAACGTTAAAAAGAGGTTTACCGAATCCGCAGGGCAGCAGCATCGCTGCGCAAGTGCCCTCAGTGTACAGTAGTCCTGGGAAGCCTCCAAAATCTCCGATCCAAATGTTCAAACAAATTTACATCCGGTGGGGTCGTCCTCTGAGCTGATGGGAAGGTTGCTAGGGTTGGGCTAGGATCGGCCTGAAGATCACAGGACAAGGGATCCTGAACATGGGGCGTTCGGTGCAAGATTGGCGAAGGCAAACTCAGGGCAATCTGCGTCGTCTGGGGCCAATTTTGCTGGAGATCTTCGAGGAAAACGTCCCTCGCCTACGCCGCTGGGATCAGCAGCTCACCGACTGGGTGCGCAGCCACCGCTGGGGGGTGGATCCGTCTCTGCCCAAGGTGGCTATCTATGTCCTGGGCGCAGTGGTGATCCTGGCGATCCCACTTCTCACGTTTGTGGCTTTGGGGGCCTTTCTGACCTTTCTGGGTGTCCAAATTGTCCAAAAGTGGTCACAAGGGGATCCCGCTCGCCAAACTCAGCGCCGCTATCTGCGCAGTGCTGACGCGGATGATGATGACTTTGATCTGGATTGAGAAAGGGGCTGCGGGGAATGGGCGGGCTAACTGTCCGCCGACCGTTGGGGCTCCTGGGAGTCTTGCTGCATGCCCAAGCGTTGTTTGACCTGTCTGATCACCTTCTGGTGAGAGCGGTTTTCCAGCCTGTTTAGGCCGATGGCGCCGGCCAGGATCCCCAACTGTAAGGCCAAGCTGGGCAAGGTGGTGCTTAAGTCTCGCCCGGCCAGGGCTCGAAAGAAAAACACAAACGCCCCGATGGTAGCCGAGAACCCCACCGCCAAGTAGATGAAGCGCCGCAAGCTGCGGTAGGGAGCGGCCAGCTCCGTCAACAGCCTCACCTGCTCTGCTGAAGAGGGATCCCGGCGTTGCGACAGGGGCGATCTTGGCTTGGGATCGGAGTCTGCCATTGGCTACACCTCCTCAGGCAACAAGAGGGGCTCCCGACCGGAAACCCCCGCCAAAACGGCTTCGGCAGCGCGGCAGGCGGCCAGAATATCTCGCTCTTCCCCTCCCAAGTACACGCGGCCAAAGCTACCGAAAGGCATCACTTCTAGGATGTTGATCTGGGCAGATTTTTCTGCCTCGTTGGCAGCCAGGGGGGCATAGCCTGCCGGTTGCACCTCCAGGATATAGAGGGTTTGGCCAGCCAGGAGCATTTGGCCACGGCGGGAACGGTTAATCAACTGGGTTTGGTGGGGATCGATGTTGCGGATGATCTGGCTGGAGATGATGCGGGGCTTGAGGCGCTCCTGTTCACTCACCCCCAAGGCAGCCAGAATCGCCCGTCCGGCGGTGCGGGTATCCCCTTGGTTGCTGGAGTGTACTTCCAGAAGGCCGTAGAGGCGTTCCACCACCTGCAGCCCCGGCCTCACCGAGGTGGCCTTCAGGGCAATATCCATAACGCGGTTGATCTCGATGCCGGGGGAAATCTCGACCCACAAAGAAGTGTCCCCAGGCAGGGGCAAAAAGCCGTAGGCTACTGTGCCCAGATAAGCAGCATACTGGGGTTGCAGCCGATCCAAAAACACGTAACTGCGAAGGTCGATCCCCAAAAAAGTCCTCCCTTTGGGCTCAGTTGGATGTTGAGCTGATGGCGATCTACATTCTCATTCTCCAGCCTCATCCCAGCTCTTGGATCTTGGGCAGACCGGCCAACCTTGGCGCATCAGTTGGGTTGCTGCCCGGCTCTACAGATCGCCCTGAGCCACCACCTTCACCGTTGTCAGGGCTTCCACGTCGATGGGCCCGCGCACGTGCAGCCGCTGGGTAGAAATGCCCAAAGACAGGTCGCGAAACGCTCCCAACGTGGGGATCCCAGCTCCCCGGCCTGCCGAGAGGGGGGAAGTGTTGATGTGGATCAGGGCGGCATCTACTTCCTGGAGAAAGCGCTGGGCCGCCGATTGGCTATCGGTGAGGATCGTCTCCGATTGACGGCAACCATTTTTGTTAATCCAGGCGATCGCCTCCGTCAGGTCGGCAATGGGCTGCAGGCGCAGATGAGGCCGTTCTGTCGAGTCAAAGCCTTGCCCAAGCGGCTGGAGCTGCGGGAACTGTTCCAGAATGGGGGCGGCTGCCTGTACAGCAATCCCGTGACCCAGCAAGTCCTCAATCAAGGCGGTCAGATGGTTGGTGGCCCAATCGGTGTGGATCAGCAGCCAGAGGGTGAGAGGCTGATAGATGGGGATCCCTTCTGAGCCATACTGGGCGAGGGGATCCAACAAAGCCGATTTGACCAAGGGCCAAGGGGCAGTGCGATCCAGATAGATGTGGCCGTAGCCCAAATGGGTGGCCAGAGTCGGCACTTTGCTGGCCTGCAACAGGAACTCCACCCAGCCGGGGCGACCGCAGGGAATCACCAGGTCGAGGTAGCGGGTTTGCTGTAGCAACGGCAACAGTGGGGAATCTGCTTGGGGATCTGCGGTTCGGTCTTGGGCGGGCAAGGTTTGAATGGCCCCTTCCGGGATCCCGTGCTCATAAGCCGTCTCTGCCAACAGGTTGACCATAGCCTGGTGAGTTTTCTGGATGGGACCGCTGCTGGCCAAAATCACGCCATTTCCTGTTTTTAGGCACATGCCAATGCCATTTAAGGCAAACTCGGGGTAGATTTCGTAGACCAGAGCAATCAACCCCAACGGGACGCGGTAGCGGCCAATAAACAGGCCATTCTCCTGGCGGTGCCCTTTCTCCAGCTTGCCAATGGGATCCGGCTGCTGGGCCAGGAGAGTCAGCAACTGGGCGGATCGCTGTAGACGCTCGGGGGTGAGCTTCAGGCCGTTGAGGATCCACTCCGGTACGGTTTGCTCGCGGCAACTTTCCAGGTCGAGGGTATTGGCTTCCAGGAGCAGATCGGAGCGCTCCAACAAACACCGCGAGAGAGCCAGCAGGGCCTGGCGCTTGGTTTGGCTGCTCAACCGCTGCATCTGCGGTAGTAAGCGGCGTACCTGTCGCAGAGTGGTACCTAAGTCAAAGTCTGAACCGAAATCTGTCACTTGAACTTCTCCCGCCTAGCCCATTAGAGACAGACCCGCTGCGTTCTCCAGACCACTGCTAACAAGAAATGGTTGGATCCACAAGTGCTGGGGCTGCCAATTCTGGAGACCAGTCGCTGGAGAAAATCTCACTCACCTCAGGGCCGCCGCAGCAGCAGGATCGCCGTTACCATCAGCAGCGTTAGCAACAAGCCGAGAATCATGAACCAACTGAGCAACTGGGTTTGGTTTGGGAAGAGCACTGCGCCGATGAACCCAACCGCCAAGACAATGCCCAAGCTGAGGGTGAGGCCCAAGAGCGCGGATCCCTGTAGGGTGTTTTCCCGCCGCAACACCCATTGGTAGCCGTTCCAGAACCACATTTTGCGATAGGGATAAGAAACGGCCAGTTGCTCGATGTACAGGCGGTCGGGGGTAATGGCAAAAATATGCTGGCAACGGCTACACCCAAAGGCTTCGGTTAGGGTGATCAGGCGTAACTGACCTTGGTGGCAGCACGGGCAGGGGTAAATTTTGGTGGGCTCAAGGGTCTGAGCGACACGCGAGGCTGATTTTTGACGGGGAGACTTGCGGGGAGAAGAGAAGGCCACAGCTCTCAGCCGGTGAGAAGTTGGGATCCCTCACATCCTATCTTCAGGAAAGCGGAGTCAAGCCACCCAGAGATGGTGGACGTAGCGCCAGGTGAGGATTTGGTTGAGGGCGAGGAAGATCAAAGCTAGAAGCCCGTAGCCCAGCTTCAGGATAGTGCCAAGATAGCCAAGCACCCTTTGGGGGATGAAGCTGAAATCGGTGTGTTTGGCCCAATGCACCAACGCCAGCACCTGCAGGATGTGAACCGGCAGGCAATAGCGGCTCATGCTTCGCTGGCCCAAGGGGCTCGTACCCGTCAGGGCAATGTAAAACATGGCCCAAGCAGCCAGATGAAATCCCAGCCGCTCCCGCCAACACTGGCTTCTACCTGCCATAACTCCTGCCGCATCCATTAAACCTGTAACAAGCAGGGATCCCAGGGTGGCAGACACAAACAGTTGGCTAAGAGCGTCAGCCCACAGCCCAGGGTCTTTCATCGGTGCAGAAAGAGAGAGTAAGCTTTGCCAGCGTTCGGCGGAAAGGACATATGTGCGAGCTTGGAAAATAGCTTGATAATTGGCTTTCACGCCGGTAAAGTAACGCTGCATTTCCAGGTAGAGATCCCAGCGTCCGAAGCGGAGCTGACAGTAGAGAAAAAAGCCCAGGCCACCCAACAGAGCCAAGCTCGCTGCCATACTCGTCCAAAACCAACGGCGGGCTTGGGTTCTCTCCCCCGCTTTCAGGAGATTCAAAAAAGGGAGCAGCGCCACCGGCAAGCCGACAATCCGAGTAGCACTCATCACCAAGCCGTGGATCCCAGCCAGGAGCATCAGCAGGGGACGGCCCCCGTGAATTGACCAGTAGAGAAAACCCAGTAGGCTGGCCATAAACAAAGATTCGCTGTAGCCCACGACCAGGTAAAAGCTGGTGGGATAAAAGAAGATGAGCAAACTGGCCAAAATTTGCCAGAGGGGGGGAATTTGCCACCTGCGGTAAAGCAGGAAAAGGTAAACCCACATCAGCCAGCAAAAGAGCTGGGCGGTGAGGTAGAGCCCCAGTTCAGGGTCAACTCCCACAAGGTGACTGATTGCGGCCACTGCCAGGGGATAGCCGGGGAAAAAAGCTACGTTGCTCTGCTCATAGGCAATCTTGTCGAAACCCACAAACTGGTACCCCCGCCGCACAATGCTGAGATACCAATAGCTATCCCGCTGACTCAGGGCTGTGAAGGCAGAAGCATAGTCGCTCTCCTCACTCCAGAACGGGATCATGAAGATCTGCAGCACCGTCAAGGCCAAGCTGGGCAACAAGATTTGCCCTAAAAAAGGGGCAAGATGCTGCCGACCTCGCTGCAACAGATGACTGAGAGGAAAGCTCATCGCTGAATCTTTAAAGACGGAGATGTCACTTCGATTTCTTCTTGGTAATCATCTTGGTAATCATCGGCAAGGTTCACCTGCCAGAGGTCGTAGTTCCTTTTTGATCTCCACCCTAAGGCCCTGTGGATTCCTTGCCAAAGTCTAGGACTTTTGAGATACCGCTTGGTTCAATTGACACCCTCTAAGAGTGAGAGTGTAAATATTATAAAACGGCTCTAGAACAGGTCGAGAAACTTCCCCACCACCGGCCAATTCCCTGCCAAAACCTAGGACAATGAGGGGAGAAAGGAAAGGTTAGACTGGTGAGGCTGCGGCTGGAGGCTGGCCTGTGCTGTTGACCAAGGGCTTTGAGGTGGAAATGTACACCGGCACCGCCGCCGGGGAAGTGGTGGGCTTGTCGGATCGCATTTGCCAGGCTTTGCCAGGGTTTGTGCGGGAGCCGGATCGGCGCAACGTGGAGTATATCACCCCTCCCCTTCGCCGCTACGAAGACCTGCTCTGTGCCTTGTTGCGGCCTCGCCTACAGTTGCGGCAATTTTTGCGCCGTCTTGGCCCTTACACCCTTCTGCCAGGGAGCACGCTAGCTTTGGGCGGCAGCGACCACTTCGAGCGGTCGGATCCCGGCAACCCCTACCACGACTACATCGAGCGCACCTATGGCACGCGGGTGGTAACTGCTAGCATTCACATCAATGTTGGCCTGCCAGGTACCGAGGCCATCTTCCGGGCCTGTCGCCTGCTGCGAGCGGAAGCATCTCTCTACCTAGCTCTGAGCGCTTCCTCTCCTTTTCTGGACGGACGGGTGACGGGATCCCACTCCAGCCGTTGGCAGGTGTTCCCCAAAACGCCGGCTCAGGTGCCCTTCTTCCGGGATCACGCCCACTACATTGCCTGGATCCAGGAGCAGCTAGCCTTGGGCACCATGCAGAATGTGCGCCACCTGTGGGCCTCGGTGCGACCCAACGGCCCGGAGCGGCCCTACCATCTCAACCGGGTGGAGCTGCGCATTTGCGATCTGGTGGGGGATCCGGTGATGGTTCTGGCCATTACCGCCTTGGTGGAAGCCCGTCTCTGGCAGTTGCTGGCCCAGCCGGAAGCGCTGGATCCCTTGCGGGGGCCCTTTACCCCGACAGAGCTGGAGAGCCTTTGCGAGGCCAACGAGCAGGCTGCTGCCCGAGAATCGCTGCAATCTCATTTGGTCGATTGGCGGACAGGCCGGGAACGGGCGGCCCAAGAGTGGATCGAAGAGCTGCTGACCGAAGCTTGGCGCATTGGCCAACCTCAGGGCTTAGGCTGTTTTCTAGCTCCCTTGCAAACTCTGCTCCACCAGGGCAATGAGGCCCAACGCTGGCTGAAGCAAGTCAACCAGGGATCCACACCTGCCCAGGTGTACCAACAGGCCATCCAGGAGCTGGCCGAACAAGACCGAGAGAGCATGACTCTAGTCAATAATAAGCTCAACTATACTGAAAATAATGTATAATATGTTCAGTACGGATTACTACCAGTTGATCTTTCTGTTTACTTTCGAGTCTGCCAACATGGTAGCCAAAGCAAAGCAGAAAATTGGTAGTAAGACGACACGGAAACTGCGCTTTGGGTATTCTACTCAAAGCTTTGCGGGATACCGCCATTCTGTTTGGAAACAAACAGAATGCTATCGCTGCATAGTTGAACAGTGATGTTCAGCAGTGTTCAGCGTAAATGTATCAGGCAGGAAACCCTCTGCCAAGTTGTTGGCTAAGCCTCTGCCCAACGGTGAGTGTTCTCAACCCGGTGCTTTCTACACACTAGCTCGCCGAGCCAACTTATAGTCATTTCAAACTGGATTGAGACACTCCTACTGCTGCCCAAACGCTCCGCGCCGCTTCTGCGACCACCTCCAGTCCTTCTCCCAGAGAGAGAGGAGTTGGGAAGCAATGCAACAGATTTCATTCTTGTTTAAAATGCAATTCCCTAGGCAGGCTCCACCGCTTCTTGTAGGGCTTTGCGGGCAATGCGAGTGACGTAGAGGGTAGCAGCTACGGTGGCGATGAGCCCCACGAGGCGAACGACCCATTGGGCGGTTTGAGCCTGAGGATCCAACTCCCTGCCTTCCATGTTGGCCAGGGATCCCGCCAACGAGCCGATGTACACATACATAAAAGTGCCCGGCACGATCCCGGCAGTGCCCAACAAGTTATCCAGAAAAGAAATTCGGGTCAGCCCCAGGGCGTAGTTGAGCACATTGAAGGGAAACGCAGGCGACAGCCGAATCAGGCCGACTATTTTCCATCCCTCACGTCCCAACGCTCGATCGATGGCCGCAAACTTGGCGTTTCCCTCAATCCATTTCACCACCTGTTCCCGCGCCAAGTAGCGCCCGATTAAAAAAGCCAAGTTGGCTCCAATGGTTGCCCCGATCAGCACGTACACAGTTCCGGCCAGCAACCCGAACACGGCCCCTGCCCCCAAGGTCAGCACCGAGGCTGGTAGAAGCAGCACCGTCGCTACAATGTAAATGGCAATGAAGAGGATTGGCCCCAGCAACCCCAAGCTTTCAATCCAAGCCAGAGCTTCGGCGAGCCAGTCTTGAATAACTCCAAAAAATCCCAATCGATGGGCTGCCCAAAAGATAAAAATGGCCAAGCCCAAGCCGGTAGCAAGCTTAAGCAAAATCCGCTGCTTTTGGGGATTTGTGTTGAGTTGAGGTAGCTCTTCCATTGGCTAAACTCCTACAAAGTTCTTGTGAGGCGAGCTAGGGCAAGCCAGAGTAGACAGCTCTTGGAGTGGGGGAAGTATCTTTACCCGAAAGTCGTGCCGTTCCATCCCCAAAGATAGCCTTTGGCATCGCTGAACTCAATGTAAATCCTCTTCTTGGGGATCCCCAATCGGGCCTCGATGGTGCCACAAAAAAACTCGCTCATGGCCCGGGTTTGTTGGGCGGAAAATTGCCCGATACTCTTGATTTCTAGGTAACAACAGGGATCCCCACTGCCAGCAAAGGTCATCGGGATCCCACCCTCAAAGGCGGTCATCACGTAGGCTTCCGACTTGCCCAACTGTTCCGATAGAGCAGCAGACAGCACCTTAAGCAGTTCCTCTACTGCGGCGATTTCTGGTTGCACAGACGTTTGCAGCTTGATCAAAGGCATGGATCCCTCTCCCTATCAACAAATTCATCTTGAAATTCATCTTGGCATTCTCAGCCCCGCTCTTCGGCAATCCACCTGTGGTAGCGTAGCGACAGAGTTGGGCAAACCTCTATGGAGCAGACGAAGCCGGCCAAGCCAGAGATCGGCCACCAGCAGGGCCAAATCGGGCCAGGCCATTGTGCTGTGCAAACTGAGGCTGCCCCCGCTCCTGTCGGCCCTTACAGCCAGGGCGTTACTGCTCTGGGGCCGTTTCTGTTCACCGCCGGACAGGTGGGCCTGGATCCCAAAACCGGCAAACTGGTGGGGGAGGACATTGTTTCTCAAACTCGGCAGGCGTTGCTGAACGTGCAGGCAGTGCTGGAAGCGGGGGGCACCACTCTCGCCAATGTGGTGAAGACAACGGTTTTCCTGGCCGATATGGAGGACTTTGCGGCCATGAACGAGGTTTATCGAGAGTTTTTTGCCACCGATCCGGCTCCGGCCCGCTCTTGCGTACAGGTGGCCCGCCTGCCCCTCAATGCCCGAGTAGAAATCGAGGTTGTGGCCTGCTACCCACAATCGACCTAAATGTCTCCTGAGTCCGGCTAGCGGAATGGTTTCTGGGTCGGCGCGGATCCCGGCAAATCGGGAACTGGATCGTAGCCCCCTGGGTGCCAGGGATGACAGCGACAGAGGCGACGGATCCCCAGCCAACCCCCTCGTAGGGCACCGTAGCGCCGCACCGCTTCCAAGGTGTACTGGGAGCAGGTGGGGTAGTAGCGACAAGCAGGCGGCAGCCAAGGAGAAATACCCACCTGGTAACCCCGGATCAGGGCAATCAAGCTGCGAGTGAGGGGATCCGATCGTTCAGGCATGGGTCGGAGTCCAAAAAGCGCATCTCTAGGTAACTTGAGGTTAGCTGTTATCCCAGACTGGAGGCGCCTGCAAAGGCGAGCAGGGCCGGTTCCCAGCCCCAGACCATACGGTTACAATCAGAAAGGTTAGCACCTAAATATTTCGGGCTGAGGGATCCGGCGAAGGTGGGCTTATCCTAGGGCGCGGTTCTGGGAGAACGCTTTGAGTTCCATTTTGCATAAGGAGTTGGCGTGAGGGTATTCGGGCAGCTGCAGCCGGCACAGCGGCGCAACTTGGGCATTTTGTTTGTGGCTGGGCTGCTCTTTTGGGCCAGTTTATCCTCGCTGCTGCCCACGTTGCCTCTCTACGTCAGAGATGCCGGTGGCACCAGCCAGCAAGTGGGCTGGGTAATGGGGGCCTTTTCGATTGGGTTGCTGGCCTTTCGCCCTGCGTTGGGTCGCCTGGCGGATGGCCACAGCCGGCAGATCGTGCTGCTTATCGGCATGGGGGTGGTGGGGATGGCCCCCATAGGATACTGGCTCTCCGATTGGATCCCATGGGTAGCGCTGGTGCGAGCCTTTCATGGGGTTAGCATCGCCGCTTTTGCCACGGCCTATGTGACTTTGGTGGTGGATTTTGCCCCAGAAGAAAAACGGGGTGAGATCCTGGGCTACATGAGTTTGGTCAATCCGATCGGCGCAGCCATTGGCCCTGCTTTGGGCGGCTTTTTGCAGGAGTTTGCCGGCTATGGCCCTTCGTTTCTCTTCTCTGCTCTGCTGGGGTTGGTGGGCTTTCTTTGTACCCAACTGGTTCGAGAACAGCGGCGTGAGCATTGGGGATCCCTGCCGATGGACGGAGCCTTCTGGAGCTTTCTGGGCAGCCCGAAGGTGCGCTCCCTCGCTTGGGTGATGTTTTTGGTGGGGTTGGCCTTCGGCACCCAGACCACCTTTGTGGCCTTGTTAATCCAAGAAGCCGGAGCTCCCCTGAATCCAGGTCTTTTTTATACGGCAGTGGCCTTTGCCAGCTTTGGAGTGCGCCTGCTCACCGGTCGCGCTTCCGATCGCTATGGGCGGGGGCCATTTATCTCCCTCAGCTTGGCCACCTATGCCTTGGCAATGGGGATCCTGATTGTTGCCAACAGCACCGGCGCTTTTCTGGCTGCTGGGATCGTGGTGGGTTGCGGTTTTGGGACTTTGATCCCTCTCATCTCTGCCCTCGTGGCCGATCGCTCGGAGCCGGCGGAGCGGGGTCGCCTGTTTAGCTTGGTGATGTGCGGGTTTGATTTGGGCATTGGCCTGGCGGGGCCCCTTTTGGGCACCTTAGCAGCGGGATCCGGCTATCGAGCCATGTTTGGCTATGCGGCTCTTCTTTCCTTGGCTTCCTTGGGTTCTTTTCTCTTCTTCTCCAATGGGCGACCGGGGGACTCGCTGCGCTTTGCCTTGGGCCTGGGGCCGGCTAGCTCTTCGGTCCATCTAGAGGGCGGCCGCAATCGGCTTGGGTCGCAAGAACCCGACCCTCTGGAGCCGCCGGATCGGCCCGCTCCGCTGGAAACGGGATCCCGTTCATAGATAGTCTCATATCTCTATCAGATCCCCCCTGCTCCACACCTGATCCACACCTGAATTGAGACTCAAGCCCTCTGCAGTTTCTACAGACAAACCGGCCCATTTCTGGAAACTCGCCCTATCCTAAGTTGGAGTTGGTGTACAAAAGGCAACTCTGGATACGGATTATGGAAGCGCGGCATTGGCTGGCCCTGCTGGGATCCCTGGTGGTCAGTGCCTTCTGGGGATGGGTGGAGTCTGTCTGGGGGGTGACAGTGCGAGTGCAATTGGCCGATACCACTGCCCCTCTGGTGGTAGGCGTTTCTCTCCCTGCCCAACTGATCAACGGTCGGGGAGAGGTGCTGGCAGATCTGCCCCCTATGCAAGGGTTTTTGGCTCAGCCCAGCCCTCAAGGGGTGCGTCTGCATGGGGTGGTTGACCCGGTGCTGTTCATCGAACCTCAGGAGGGTGGCCTGGTGGCAGTGAATGGCCGCTGGTACTCCGGCAAGGTGCTCTTGACTGGCTACAACATGGTGATGGCCATCAACTACGTGGATCTAGAAGACTATGTGGCCAGTGTGGTGGATGCAGAAATGGGATCCCGGTTCTTCCCAGAAGCCCTGAAGGCGCAAGCGGTGGCAGCCCGCAGCTACGTTCTCTACCATCGCAATTCCCGCGGTTGGTTTGATGTGTTTAGCGATACTCGCTCCCAGGTGTATCGAGGGCTTTCCCAGCGGTCGGCAGCCGCCCTGGAAGCAACACAAGCCACCCGTGGTGTGGTCATGGTGTATGGGGGTCAGTTTGTCAATGCCATGTACAGCGCCAGCAGCGGCGGCCAAACCGTCGGGGTGAGTGGGATCCCTTATTTGATGAGCTTACCGGATGTCAGCCCCTATCCCAAGTTTGGGCATGGCATTGGCATGAGCCAGTGGGGCGCCCAAGAATTGGCCCGCCGAGGCTGGACTTACCGCCAAATTTTGGCCTACTACTACCGAGGGGTCAGCTTTGCTCGTTTGCCAGAGTGAGACCTTCAGTGCCCTGATTTGCTCTGTCTGATACATTTACGCTGAACATTGCTGAACATCACTGTTCAACTATGCAGCGATAGCATTCTGTTTGTTTCCATTCGCGTTAGCGGGACGGAGTCCAAACAGAATGGCGGTATCCCGCAAAGCTTTGAGTAGAATACCCAAAGCGCAGTTTCCGTGTCGTCTTACTACCAATTTTCTGCTTTGCTTTGGCTACCATGTTGGCAGACTCGAAAGTAAACAGAAAGATCAACTGGTAGTAATCCGTACTGAACATATTATACATTATTTTCAGTATAGTTGAGCTTATTATTGACTAGAGTCATGCTCGTCTGCGTCAACCGAACCGCGGCTTTTGGGCCTGAAAGACCTCTTGGGCTTTGGGATCCCCTCGCTGAGGGCGGCGTTGAACTCCACTTCGGTCATGGTGCTAGAGCCGAGATAGTAGCCCCAACGATACACCAGATCCCCAAAGATGCCGTAGTGTCTCAGGGTTTGCAGATCTTTCATCAGGAGCGCACCGTCACGAACGGATCCCACACCAGAAACCCTGCTCTGCTTTTTCGCCATTCGCATCTTCCCTTACAGCATTTTTGGGCCTGACTTTTAACTTGAAGAAGACCCCGTTTTGTTCCCACCTCAGCTTCAATTTTAGGCTTCTGGGAGTGGCCTCATGGGTAGAACACTCTATGTGTCCCAACAGGATTGCTACCTCAGCCTCGACCAGGAACGCCTGGTTGTCAAACGGGCTGGAGCTGTTCTTCAACAGGCTCAATTGCCCCACTTGGATCAGATTTTGATCTTTGGCCATGCCCAAGTCACAACCCAACTGATCCAGAGTTGCCTAGAGCGCAACATCCCCATCGCCTATCTTTCCCACATGGGGTACTGTGCTGGGCCGTCATCAACCGGCAGGTGCAGACCTACAAGCAGTTTGTAAATGATCAGATCCCTGTTTACTTGCCGTTCCTCATCCACTGAGGGGATCCCACATGCAGCTCTACGTCATCACCTACGACATCCCCGACAACAAACGACGCAAGAAAGTCTCTGACTTGCTTGAAGGCTATGGCCGGCGGGTTCAGTACAGCGTCTTTGAATGCCGACTGGAGCAGCATCAGTACCAAGACTTGATCATACTTGGGAAAGCTATTGGACTCTGGTTCCGCTGGGGGATCCCGACAAGCCTTTGCAAGCCAAAACTAAAGATCCCGACTACAAGTCCTGGAAAGAATCCCAGCAAACTCTAGCCCAAAGCCGAGTTGAATTGCCGACCAACCCTGAAGAAAAAGCCTATGGGAATTTGAATGTGGGCACCTGGTGGGGCAGCTTGCAAGCGCGTTTGGGTCAGTCGATTCAGGCTATTAAAAATACCCGCACCTGGCAGATCCCGGTGGCCCCTGGGGAGCGGTCTACCCTCTCAGGCATGTACAGCGCGGTTCACCCCAATTTGCTCTATCGGGATCGATTCCGTGAAGGGGCAGGGTTGCCGGCGGGATCCCTGCGCATGTTCTGGAAACTGATGGCCGAAGTTTATCCGGGGCTTTTCAACGGCTCGGAGATGTTGAACGCGGTGGAACTGACCAAACGCATGGCCTGGAAGTATGGGGGCATTGCCAACTCTCTGGGAGTAGCCGAAGAAGAGGACGATCTGGAAAACCTGATCCGGTTTCCCAACCTCAGCTCCATTGCAGCAGCCCGCTTTGCCCATGATGCTCCCGAAAAGGTGAAACAGTATTGGCACGTGTTGGAGAAGCAGATCCGACAAGTTCTGCCGGAATATCGGGATCGATTTGGATCCCTGACGCGCCGCCCTTTTCAGGTGCCGAAGACGGATGAGCAAATGATTCCTGATCCCCAACCCCTCTCCCAGCGGACGAGGGGAGAAGCACCCTACAACGGAGTGATGTTTTCCAGCAGATGGCTGGTGGACGATCTGGGGCTCCAGGATCCTGAAGATATTGCCCTATTGCGAGAAGCCGTGGATCAAGCCCATCGACAGGTGGGTCTAACCGGGGGCAGTCCCTCCGACTGGTGGGTGATTGTACTGGCGGATGGAGACAACATGGGCAAGTATGTCAGCGGCTCCAGGCTGCACCCCTACGAAACCTACCTGGCCGAAGGAGTTGCCGATCAATTGAAGAAAAATGGCTTGGAGTGGCAGCAGCTTTTGAAGAATGTCAAAAAGCGCATGGGGCCAGCCACCCACGTGGGGCTTAATCGGGCCTTGTTGGATTTCTCCAATCGGCTGGTTCCTTACCTGACGGAGAAACGCTTCTGTGGTCGGGTGGTCTACAGTGGCGGAGACGATGTCATGGCTCTCTTGCCCTTAGAAGATCTGCCCGAATATCTCCTCTTCCTGCGCGCAGCTTGGTGTGGGAATTGGTGTGGGAAACGGGATCCCAAAGACGAGTTCAGATTTGAAGGAGGATTTTGGCATCCCCAGCCGGGTAAAGATCTCTCCGGCCTGCCCAATCGTCCCCTTTTCACCATGGGCGAAGGAGCCACCATGAGCATCGGCGTGGTGATCGCCAACAAAGGGATCCCTCTGCCCACCGTCCTGGAAAATCTCTGGGAAGCTGAGAAGCATCGAGCCAAGAAGATCCCTGGCAAGGATGGTCTTTGCTTCCGGGTCATTTACCAATCCGGGAATACCCTGGAAGCTCTCATGAAAGGGAAACTGCTGGAGCAATGGTGGGACTGGTTAAAGCAAGGGCCGGAACTGGATCTGGGGCCAGTGCTATATCGTTTGGCCGAAGAACTGCCGCTGCGCTGTGTGATCTCTGCAAATAACAAGCTGTTTAAGCTGGCCACCACCACGATTTTGGCGCGACTAGACCGAGCTGAGAAGCTGGAACCTGTTCGGGAGCTTTTGGTGAACTGGATCAATGCCTGGGAAAGCTGGGCATTCGAGTTTCAAGGCAAGTCAGAGGCTCTGGGCACCACTCCTAGAGATTTGGGTAATCTCTTGAGATTCTCAGCCTTTTGGATAGACAAGAAAAAACAACGAGATGATTGGATCAAAAAACCTCAGGAAATTGAGGCAAAGTAAGAGGATCGAGATGCGGTTACAAGACAAAGCCAAGTTACGAAATATTCACCCCTGGAGAGTTGAAGATTACCATCACATGATCGAAAACGGTGTGTTGACCGATGCCGACCGGGTGGAGTTATTAAAGCCGGGATCTGGGATGACTGGGTTGTTGATGTCAAGGCCAAGGAGAGCGCTCTTTATCACACCTTGCGGAAGGTTTTTATCAAGAAGTGCAAGTGGTTAAAGAGCGTGATTGCCTCTCTCCTTTGGCTTTCTCTGAGGTCACCTTCTGTGTCGAAGATTTATTTCCACAAGGCAGGTAATTCTTATGTCTGAAACTCAACTGTACTGGTACGCCCTAGAGCCTATGGATGTGCTGCTCTTTCGCGAGAGCAAACCTTTTTCTCCTGGCGAGGGATCCTGGGCGAAAGGATTATTTCCCCCTATGCCCACCACGATCTTTCAAGCGCTACGCTCCGCCCTGCCCTACACCTCAGACAAGGCTCGAAATCTCAAGTTCCTAGGGCCATTTCTCCTGGATGAGCAAGATACGCTCTGGCTACTCGCTCCCAAGGATCTCCTGGCTACGGGTCAATCGGATCCCCATGCTGATCCAGACGCTATCCGAGAAGATAACTTCGAGGAGAAAATCCGGGGAGACAAGTACTCTCGTCTGCAGCCGGTCGAGGGGGATCCTTGAAAATCTATCGGCTGGGATGATCAAAAACTCCCGCCCCTGGTGCCTCCGCCTCTCAAAAAAGGGGAGTACATCAAAGGTCGTCCCTATCCCTGGATGCGGGCCTCGGCGCTGAGTGCCTATCTACAGGGATCCTTGCCCCAGGCCGACGACTTTCATGAGGATCCCTGGGATACCCAGGTACTACCTCACATCGACATCAAATCTGACACTCGCCAAGTGAAAGAGGAGGCGGGCTACTTTACCGAGGTGGCAACCCGGCTGCGGTGGGGGTGGCGATTGGCGGCAGCCATCAGTGCTCGGATCCCGGCCACCACCGTTCGCTTGGGCGGAGAGGGACATCGCGCCCTGGTCACGCCTCTGGAAGATTGGGATCCCGGCATCGATTGGGAGCGGTTTCGGCAGGGGACGGGTCGGGTGGCTTATCTCCTCACTCCGGGCCTAGCGCAGCCTGAAGCGGATCCCCGCATCTATCAGGCCTATCCCTCCCAGTGGCAGCCTTATCTGGCGGGATGCGCCACGGATCGGGCCTTGCTATGGGGTGGAATTTCTGCGGTTCGGCGACAGGGCAGTGAGCGATTAGACTTTGCGCTGCTACCTCAACGGGCTTTCATCCCCGCCGGCACAGTGTATCACTTCAAGGAGGATCCACCACTGCCAAGGCAGCTTGTGGGTAACCCATGCGCCCAGTTGCAGACTTTTGCATCGTTGAATTACGGAACACTTTTGTGGGGAATTGTAAAATGATTCAACCTGACTTTCGCGTTGGCTATCTTTACAGCCTTGCCCCCATCCATTGCGGTGGAGAAGGCGACTTAGGCAATATCCTGGAAATTGCCCGTGAATCTCACACCAACTTTCCCTACATCCCAGGATCCTCTTTACGAGGAAGCCTGCGGAACGAGGTGACACTCCAAGATCCAGAAATCGCTGATACCCTCTTTGGACGGGAACTCCAAAAAGACGGCCAGATGGGGGTTCACCAAGTCTGGTTTGGAGATGCCCGTTTACTGTGGGTGCCGATGCGCACCATGTCTCTAGAGGGATCCGATTCCGTTTTCTGTTGGGTGAGCTGTCATTCCCTACTGCGAGATCACGCCTTGCTGTGCCGTCAGCCTCTTCCAGTTCTCCCCAGAACCCCTGTAGGAACAAAACCTGGCGTTTATGTTGTGGCAGACGCAGAAGTGCATGTTGAGAAACTCCCTGAAGGGCAAACCTTCTCACTGGTTGGGGAGTGGCCTACTGTTTTACAGGGGGATACCCAAAAAACCTGGAAACACAATCGGATCATTCTTCCCGACAGCGATTTCCAGATCTTGATGGAGCACTCCCTTTGGACGCAGATCCGTAACAAGATTCAGGAAGATCCTGAAGGAGCTAACCAAGTAGGCTCGGCAGAAGTGTTTTGGACAGATGTGTGCATCCCTCGTGACACGATTCTTTATTTTACTTGGGGATATAGCCCCCTGCCCTATCAGCAAGATCTCACCCAAGAACATGAGATTTTGATCAACATTCTTCAAGGTTTGTTCCAAGTAGGAGGACAAGCCAACGTTGGACGAGGCTGGGTTCAAGGATGGGTCTCCAATGCTTCTCCGCCCGCTCTACAAGCCAAATCTGAAAACACCGCAGGAGTTTAAGGATGTCGAAAAACAAGTACGCCAAGAGCTCTCCTAAGCCCGCTCCTCCAAATCCCAAATTGGAGAGCAAAGCTATATCTTCCAACCCGCCAATAGACAGATCCCCTGTTCCTACGTCGTCTGAGCGACAACCAACAGGCGTGCGCCCGGAGCATATCAGCCTGCTAGCCTATAAACACATCCAACAGTACATAAAATCTCAGGGGAAACAGTCTCTTTCTCAGGAAGATCTCAACGCAGTGCTCCGACTTTCCCAGCACCTGAGAGTTTTTGGCTTACTCTCGGCCATAGGATATGTTAACCAGTCCAATGCTCAAGAGGGTAAAGTAAGACAGAGAACAGTTCCTGTCTGGACTTCTTTATTGGGACAACTGGTTAACGAAAATAATTCCTTAGATTCCAGAGAATTAATGCAGCGGATCCAAACTTTGGCCAGCGACCAACCGGGGGATTTGCAAAATCTCTTGAGCGAACGGTTGCAACAGACCCAACCCCTGGTGAATTTGCTGGTGGTGGATTTGAAACCGGTGGACATTCCCCTGTGCCAATCCCTGCGCCGCCGTTACCCCCACCTGCCCATCCTCGCCCTGGGCCCCCCGGTGAGCCGGGATCAGCTTTTACAATTTCAACAACTGGGGCTAGCGGCGTATGTGGAACGGTACACCCCGGCGGCGACCCTCTGGCAATGGATGCAGGCCATTTTGGGGGGCTATTCCCCCTGGTTGCAACCGGCCATCCTCACCCCCCGCTGGCGTTCCGAGTTGTATACCCAGGGTTTGGCGCAAATTGAGACGGCCCTGGCGCAATGCCAGCAATGGGCCCAACGTCCCCGTCCCTGGCTGGCAACCCAGATCACCCGGGGGCGCATCCGGGAATTGCACGCCGCCCGCCGGTTGATCACCTGGCTGTGGCGACCGGGAGCCGTGTTGGCCCCCCCGCCGTGGCGACTCCCCCCCCTGCCCTCCCCAGTGGGGAACGATTGAGCCAGGTGCGGCAAAAATTCAACCAACCCCTGACCAACACCAGCAATCTATTATTGGAAACCGACCTGCTCCGGTTTGAAAAACAACGGGAACTGTGGAATACCATTCTCAATCGGTGGGAAGCCCTGCTGGCGGAATTGCTCGAAGCCCGCATCACCCCCGAGGCACTGACCCCCCGTTGCCCCGAGTTGGTGGAACGGCTGTGGCAGGAAGCCCTGACGGATTTTGTCGGACGTTATTACACCATTGACGGGCAGGATGTGATTGACATCCTCCTAGCACAACGGGACACGGTGCGCGCCCTGATTTTAGACAAAATTCCCCTGGTCAAGGACCTTTTTAGCTTTCATCTCTTTCAAACGCCCCTGGGCATTGATGGGGTCTTGTATGCGGCCAACAGCCAAATCGCCAGCGACCACGCCGCCATCCTCCTGGAAAATCTGGTGATCCAGGTCGCCAACGGGGTGGTGCAACCCCTGCTCAACTGCTTTCCCCACCATGAATCGGTGAAGCAACGGTTTTATCGCCGCAACCTGCTCTCTACCCGGGAAACCGAACGGCTCCGCAACCAACTTTCCCAACGCTACCGCTGGCAACGCTACTGGGACGAACCCCGGGCGATTTTTGAGAGTTGTTATCAACTTTTGCGTATCCAAGACCAGGCGATTGTCCTGTACCCGGTGTATGCGGGGCGCACGGCGGAACTGGCCCAACTCCGGGGCATTCCCTGGCTGGTCACCCTCTGGTTGGAGTTTCAAGATGCGGTGGCACCCATACTGCGGGCGGTGGCAAATTACATTGGCCGTACCAGTGCCTACCTGCTCACCCGGATCATTGGGCGGGGCTTGGGCTTGATTGGGCGGGGGATTTTGCAGGGTATTGGCAGTACATTGCAAAACAATCGCTCCCAAGAATCCTCCCAGTTATAATCCATCCCATCCGTAATATTTGATAACAATTTGGCGTCCTGAGCATTAAAACTTGCTTAAGGCAGGGGCGCCGTCGGGTTGCCTTTGTGTTAATTGAATTGAATTGAGAATGATATTTATTATGTTCAGGTCTAAAGTTATTACAAACGCCACTAATAATCAAGGAGGTTCTGGTGCCACATTCAGGGAGTCAGCCGGGAAATAACGGTCAAAAACTGGGTTTTACCTATGTCAACGAGGCGGCAGTGAGCCGGGCTAAGCCGGGAATTGCTAGTGAAGGTAATTTGCAAATAATGCCCCTATCTCAAATGCGGGCAGGGGAACGGGTGCGGGTGGTGCGGGTGGATTGTGATGATGCCAATCCCCGGTTGGTGGGCATGGGCATTACCCAGGGGGCGGTGCTGACGGTGCTGAGCCATCTGGATTCCGGGTCGGTGCTGGTGGAATGTCAAGGTCAGCGGTGGGGGTTGGGGGCGGGTATGGCGGAACGGATTGGTGTCGAGCGATGGGAGGCGGCAATGCCCAGGATGACCTTGGGGGAGGCGACTATTGGCAGTCGGGTGCGGGTGGTGGGCTATGCGCCGGGAGCGGGGGATTACAAGCGGAAATTGCTGGGGATGGGCTTAACGCCGGGGACGATCCTGCAGGTGAAACGCCATGCGCCCTTGGGAGACCCGACGGAAATTGAGGTGCGGGGGTTTGCCCTGAGTCTGCGCAAAGGGGAAGCGGCGGCATTACAGGTAGTGCCGGTGGAGGGAGAAGCAAATTTAGGGAGCGATGGGCAATGAGCAAGCGGACGATTGCCTTACTGGGAAATCCCAACTGTGGGAAAACGACCCTATTCAATGCCTTGACGGGGGCGCGCCAACGGGTGGGGAATTGGCCCGGGGTGACGGTGGAACGCAAGGAGGGCACCTACCGGGATCAGGGGCAAACGGTGACGGTGGTGGATTTGCCGGGGATTTATTCCCTGGATGTGGCAGCGGGGGGCACGGGGCTGGATGAACAGGTGGCACGGGATTACCTGCTCAGCGGTGAAGCCAACCTGGTGGTGAATATCCTGGATGCCAGCAATCTGGAGCGGAATCTTTACCTGACGACCCAGCTTTTGGAAATGGGGGTGCCGCTGGTAATTGCCCTGAACATGATGGATCAAGCGGAAGGGCGGGGGATACGGATTGACGTGGCTGGTTTGCAACAGCGGTTGGGCTGTCCGGTCGTGCCTTTGTGTGCCCATCGGGGGCGGGGGGTGGCAGAACTTAAGGCAGTCATCCGGCAGGCATTGACCCAGCCGCAGGGGGCGGGGGTGCGCCCTGTTTATCCCCCGGTGATCGAGCAAGCCTTTACCGAACTTTCCTATACAGCAGGTCTGGGTTCCCCTTGGGCGGTGCTGTACGGGTTGCAAGCGGTGGATGGGGCGAACGTTGCACCGGTGTTAGAAACCCATCGGCAGGAGATTTTTCAAACCTTGGGGGAAGACATTGACCTCTTGGTTGCCGATGTCCGTTACACCTGGATTCGGGAGGTGATGGGGGCGACGGTCACTTTCGCTGGGCAGGTTAGCCAAACGCTTTCGGATCGGATTGACCGCTGGGTGTTGCACCGGTGGCTGGGGATTCCCATCTTCCTCGGGGTGATGTACCTCATGTTCTTCGTGGCGATGAATGTGGGGGGAGCCTTTGTGGATTTTTTTGATATAGGGGTGGGCACGATTGCGGTGAAGGGCACGGCGCATCTGTTGACCCAACTCCATGCACCCGGCTGGTTGATTGGGCTGTTGGCGGACGGGGTGGGGGGTGGCATTCAAACGACGGCGACCTTCATTCCCCAAATTGGCTTATTGTTTGTCTTTTTATCGGTGTTGGAGGATTCCGGGTATTTGGCGCGGGCGGCGTTTGTGATGGACCGGCTGATGCGGTGGATTGGCTTGCCGGGGAAGTCCTTTGTGCCGATGCTGGTGGGGTTTGGGTGCAATATCCCCGCCATTATGGCGACCCGTACCCTGGAAAATCGGCGGGATCGGTTGATGACGATTCTGATGAACCCGTTTATGTCCTGCGGGGCGCGGCTGTCCGTGTATGCCCTGTTTGGGGCGGCGTTTTTTCCGAAAAATGCCCAAAATGTGGTGTTTCTGCTTTACCTGATTGGTATTGGGGCGGCGGTGTTTACGGGTTTGGTGATGAAAAGCACCCTGCTACAGGGGATAGCGGCTCCCTTCATTATGGAATTGCCGCCCTACCATTTGCCCACGCTCAAGGGGGTAGCCATCCACGCCTGGGGACGGTTGCAAGCGTTTATTACCAAAGCGGGGCGGATGATTATCGTGATGGTGGTGATTTTGGGCTTTTTAAATTCGGTGGGAACGGATGGTTCCTTTGGGAAACAGGACAGTACCGATTCCCTGCTCAGTGCGGTTGGGCGGCAGATTACGCCGGTATTTGCACCGATGGGCGTGCAACCGGAGAATTGGCCGGCAACGGTGGGGATATTTACCGGGACGTTTGCCAAGGAGGTGATGGTGGGGACGATGAATTCCCTCTATGGGCAGTTGGCGCAGGCGGAAGCGGCAGATAGTGGGGAACCACCGGCGGCATTTGACCTGTGGGGTGGTCTCCAGGAAGCAGTTGCCAGCATTCCCCAAAATTTTGCCGCCCTAGGGGAGCAGTTGCTGGACCCGCTGGGGATGGGGGTAGTCAGCAGGAGTGGGGATGAGGAGGCAGTGGCGGAGGAATTGGGGGTGCAGACGACTACCTTTGGTCAAATGGCTCTCCGTTTTGGCAGTACCACGGCGGCGATTGCGTTTTTGCTGTTTGTCCTGCTGTATTTCCCCTGTGTGTCGGCAACGGCGGCGGTTTATCGGGAAACCAATCTAGGCTGGACGGTGTTTATCGCTTGTTGGACAACCGGGCTGGCCTATTGGGTTGCCACCTTTTATTACCAGTTCATGACTTTTAATGAACACCCCGCACGTTCCCTGTTGTGGGTATTGGGACTCATGCTGGTACAGTTGGGGGTTTTGTGGGGATTGCGTGCCGTCAGTAGCCCCCGTTTGCGGCGGGTACCCTCCGGGAGGTAAGGGATGCTCTTGCAAGACCTACAACGTTATCTGCAAACGCACCGGCAAGTTTCGTTGACCAAATTATGTCAACACTGGCAAATGGATGCCGATGCCCTCCGTCCGATCCTGGATGTATTAATTCGCAAAGGGCGGGTGCGCCCCGTACACCAGCGGAAGTGTGGTGGCTGTCACTCCTGCGCCTCAACGGATTTAGAACTGTACGAGTGGGTAGAAAAACCACCTTAATGGGGGATCAATTTTAGGGATAAGTCGTGTTGTTCAGAACGTTTTTCAGAATAAATTACGAGCCAACCGAATGTACCAATTAAGTGAATTGTTGGAATTTCTGAGTAATTTCTAAGTCAGCAAAACGGCGAATAAACCGCACAGCGCAATACCATCAAAAACCCCAGCCCCACCAATACTAAGAATGCCTGGAGTCATCCGCTCAATTTGGGGCAGGTGTAACAGGTCAGCCCCAATTAGTGTTCCCAATACACCACCAGCAAAGGCAATCGGTGCTGCCACAACATCAGACCCCGCCGTTAATAGCACAGAAGTCATCGCCGCCGTTAGGGGAGCAATCAAGGCATTCACTTGAATCCCAATCCCCGGCACCACCTGGGCAGAATAATAACTAACTATTGTCACCACAGCCGTGACAAGCACAATCAAAATTGGCGAAACACAGGTAAACTGATAAATGGCCAATAGGGTTGGAATCAGACCACCCCCGACATTCAACGCCACAATCGTTTTCTGTTCAATTCGCCTTAAGGGAATACCCCAAAAGAAGCGCATCGTCCACAATCGATCCAAATCAGGTACCATAGCTACTTTGGAAACTCTCTCATAAAGGGGGATATTAATCGTACTCCCAATAATTACTAGGGTCGGCAGCACAAGAGATAGGTTAGGAGAAAATCCGAGCTTTGCAACAGCAACTTGAACCGCATCTAGGGTAACCACCAACCAGAGAAACGGGAAGGCTAAGAGCAGGAGTAAAAAGAGTAGATAGGCAGTCGCTTCCCTTCGGGGAAGTGGAATTAATGAAAACAAACAAACTATGGCAGCCAGGGAAACTGGCGAAAGTTAGGTGGGCGCTTTTCCAAAAAGGCGCGTTTGCCCTCAGCAGCTTCTTCGGTCATGTAGAACAGCAACGTCGCATCTCCGGCCAGCTCCTGCAGCCCCACCTGCCCATCGCAGTCGGCGTTGAAGGCGGCTTTGAGGCAGCGGATGGCTAAGGGGCTGTGCTGGAGAATTTCTTGCGCCCAGCGGATCCCTTCAGCTTCTAGCTCTTCCACTGGCACCACGGCATTGACCAGACCCATCTCTAGGGCTTGGGCTGCGGTGTATTGGCGGCAGAGGAACCAAATCTCGCGGGCTTTTTTTTGCCCCACCACTCGCGCCAGGTAGGCGGCCCCAAAGCCCCCATCGAAGCTGCCCACCCTAGGGCCGGTTTGCCCAAAGATGGCATTATCGGCGGCAATGGTCAGGTCGCAGATGAGATGCAAAACATGGCCACCCCCAATGGCGTAGCCTGCCACTAGGGCAATCACCACCTTGGGCAAAGAGCGGATGATGCGCTGCAGATCCAGCACATTGAGACGAGGGATCCCGGCCTCATCCAGGTAACCGGCCTCGCCCCGTACGCTTTGATCCCCGCCGGCGCAGAAGGCATACTTCCCATCGGTATGGGGCCCGGCGCCTGTTAAGAGCACTACTCCAATCCTGGGATCCTCTCGCACATCGGCAAACGCATCAATCAGCTCGGCAATGGTCTTGGGGCGGAAGGCGTTGCGCTTGTGGGGACGGTTGATGGTGATCTTGGCAATGCCATCCGTTTTTTCGTAAAGAATGTCTTCGTAGAGCTTGGCCGTCTGCCACATGGTGTCTGGGTGTATCTATTGGGATGCCGGGCCAGGAGAGTTCCGTTTGGCTGATGGGGGCTCACTATGAGGAGCACCTGGGTACTCTGCACCGCTACCGCGAACGGCCTGAAAAGGCTAGGTAGAACGGTTGGTCGCTTGGATGAGGGCTTCCACCAATCCTTCCAAAGTATACTCCTGGGCTGCGATGTCCACTCGACCAAATGCAGCCTTGCAGGTTGCGGCCGTCTTGGGGCCAATGGCGGCAATCTGCACGGGTGGATCCCAGATCTCAGGGCCTAGCCCTGCCTGCTGGATCAAGTGGGCAAAATGCTGCACCGTCTTGGAGCTGGCAAAGGTGAGGATGTCCACCTGACGGGCCTTCAGAGCCTCCACCACCTGGGGATCCGCTGTCGCCGGACAGGCGGACTGATAGGCGGCCACCTCCACCACCTCTGCTCCTCGCTGCCGCAACCCCTGTACCAGCTCCTCCCGCCCTCCTGACTCAACGCGGGGAAAGAGGATGCGCTGCCCCTGCACTGGCTGCGGCCAAATGGGTAGCAGGGCTTCGGCCACAAACTCGGAGGGCATCAGATCCGGGCGAATGCCGTACTGGGCCAGCACGGAAGCGGTTTTGGATCCCACCACCGCCACTTGCAGGGAGTGGAGTGCTCGGCTATCTCGCCCCTGCCGCTGCAGCCGCTCAAAGAAAGCCTGCACTCCATTGGCAGAGGTCAGCAGCAGCCAGTCGAATTGTTCCAGGTTGGCAATGGCTGTATCCAAGGGATCCCAGCTCGTGGGCGGCTGGATCACCAGGGTGGGCATCTCCAGCACCCGCGCCCCCTGGGCCTGCAGCAGCTCCCGAAAAGCTGGCGATTGCCCCTCAGAACGGGTAACCAGCACCGTCTTGCCTGCCAAAGGAGCCGGTGGCGGCAAGGGTGGGATCCCCGGCAAAAAGTCCTGCCGCAGCCGCACCACCTCCCCAACCACCAGTAGGCCCGGCAACTTTGCCTGACCCGCCTCCTGCTGCAGCTCCGCCAAGGTGCCCACCCACACCTGCTGCTCTGCTTGCCCCGCCCCCCAGATCAAGGCCACCGGTCGGTCTGCCGGGATCCCAGACTCCACCAGCCGTGCGCCAATGTGCTGTCGCTGCCGGGATCCCATCAAAATCACCAAAGTATCCAACTGGGCCAAAGCGCCCCAGGGCAGAGCTTCCAGCTCGTGGGCGGTGAGAACGGCAAAAGCGCGGCTCAAGTGTTTATCCGTTAACGGGATCCCTGCCCAGAGGGGGCCAGCCAGGGCCGACGACAACCCCGGCCAAATCTCAAAGGGACAGCCCGCCTCCCTAAGGGCTTGGATCTCCTCGCGAGCGCGGCCAAAGATCAAGGGATCCCCTGACTTGAGGTGAACCACCTGTTTGCCTTCTCGGCAGCGCTGGATGAGCCAGTGGATGCCCTCCTGGAGGCTTCCTGGCCCAGAGCGTCGCCACACCTGCGCCTGCGGCGGCAACTCTGCCAACAAGCGCTCATCCACCAGCTCGTCGATCCAGATAGCCTCAGCCTGCCGTAGGATCTCCAGTGCTCCCTGCGTCAGGCCCGCCCGCCCGCCCAGCCCTGCCCCCACTAGATACACCTTGCCCATGCCCTACCCCTTGGAATGTCGATCTTGCCCCTTGTAAGAAGGGGATCCCGCTTGCTTTGCAAATATAAATCGAAGACGCCTCCCAACAGCTCCTCTTCCAAGGGGTGGCCAGCCTGAGGAAAAACTGGTCTACTTGCGAGATACTGAAAGCGTGGCTGCCTGAGGATCCCTGCCTATGTCCGGTGTAACTCCAGAGCCTTGGCCGCGGCGGCGTTTTTTGGCCAGTGGAGCTGCTCTGCTAGCAGTAGGAGCGGGCTCCCGCCCCTCTTCGGCCAGATCCCGGCCCTTGCGACTGGTCACCAACTGGTACGCCCAGGCCGAACACGGCGGCTTTTACCAAGCCCTGGCCACCGGCATCTACGCCGACTACGGTCTGCAGGTGGAAATCCGCATGGGGGGAACGGCGGTTAACGTGCTGCAACTGCTAGCCGGGGGAGCGGCAGATTTTGTGCTCGGCGGCAGCCCCGACGCTCTGGCGGCTCTGCAAGCTGGGATCCCTGTTCTCACCGTGGCCGCCTTTTTCCAGAAGGATCCCCAGTGTCTCTTGGCCCATCCAGGGGTGGGCATCGAGCGCCTGGAAGACCTGCGGGGCAAGCCCATCTGGGTGTCACCGGGGGCCAACCTCACCTACTGGCCTTTTTTGCGGGCCAAATTTGGCTTTACCGACGAGCAGAAGCGCCCCTACAACCTCAGCCTCACGCCCTTCTTGCTGGACAAGTCTTCTGCCCAGCAGGGCTATGTGACCTCCGAGCCCTTCCGCGTGCGCCAGGAGGGGGGCTTTGATCCCGTCGTTTTTCTGCTGGCCGACTACGGCTATTCCCCCTACGCCACCACCCTGGAGACCACCCGCCCCTTTGCCGAACAGCACCCGGAGCAGGTGCGAAAATTTGTAGCTGCCTCCATCCAGGGCTGGCAGAGCTACCTAGAGGATCCCCGCCCCGGCAATCGCCTCATCCGCCAAGACAACCCCAACATGAGCGAGGCCCTCCTGGCCTACGCCCACCAAGCCCTAAAAGACTACGGCCTTCTCACCAGTGGAGATGCCGCCACGCTGGGGATCGGCGCCATGACCCACCAGCGCTGGCAAACCTACTTTCAGGAGATGGTGGCCCTGGGGATCGGCGCAGCGGGTCTGGAGGTTCGCCAAGCCTATACCCTCGACTTCCTCCCCGGCCCCACTGCCTAAGGGATCCCCACTTCCATCGCCGCCAAACTGTGCAAAAGCGGGGATCCCTGCATCCCCAGCTCATGGCGCCGGTGCATTTGGTTTGTCAGCAAGTAGGCCAAAGGTGGGTGGCCGCTCAGCCGTTGGCGGGGGTGGGGCAGATGGTCGTTGCCGAAATGGTGGCGGTACTCCTCCGAGTCGATAAAGGCATTGACCATGGCCTGCAAGCCCTGGTGCACCAGAATATCGTGGTAGGTGGCCACCTCAGCTTTGCTGGCCGGGGCCCGCCCCAAAAAGTGCTTGAAACCCTGCTCTACACAGCGGGTGTTGCAGCCGGCACTGAAAAACAGCCGCTGATAAAGACGGGATCCCCCAATCTGGCGAACCAAGCGCTTAATCCCGATCCGCCCCCGCAAGAAGTCCTGCTCGATTTTCTCCAGCTCTCCTGTTTTCTCGTGCTGGTAGGGCTGGCGTTCCAAAAGCTGTTGGTAGGCAGCCCGCAACAGGTTTTGCAACGTTTGCGGATCCTGCCGGCGCTGGCGCGATTCCATAACCCTAGCTCCCAATCGACAGAACTGACAAAAACAGACAAAACGAGGGGCTATTTTAAAGAAATGGCCAAGAGAGTAGCGAATGGCTCAATACGCTTTTACGGCAAACTTCAGCACATCCTTCTGTAACAAAATTGCCAATAAAAGACCGTGAAGGTTCTACTTAAGATTTACCTTGCCGACAGAACGACCGGGGGAGATCTGCGATAAATATTTACGAAAGGATTGTCATTTTCTCCAATTTACGTGATTTCACTTTGTAACTTTCTAGCCGATAAAAAAATTCCGTGTTTATTCGTAGTTAAGTATTATGACACTTCCATCCAGAATAACCTGCTCCAGATCCAGAATATAAGTTAAGTAAAGAATGCAGCCTCTCCCAGGGTCACAGGTGCAGGGCTCATCATTTGAAGTGCTCTGGTGAAGTGCTCTGGTTTGATTGACTGGGGACTCAGGTGTTGCTGTAGACCTGCAAGGGGGCTGCAGGGGAAGGGATCAATCAATTTTTGTGATTGGTTTGCGTTGCTTATGCAGTAGATCCTGCCCGCCGGGGTTTTTTGTCTGCCCTTAATGTGGATCCCGTCTATGGTTAAACAAATCCGGCTAGAGCCTTTATCTCGCGTCTCAGAGGTCGATACCTACAGCAATCTGCTGTCGGCCATTTTGTCGGAGGAGCTGCAGGTTTCGCGGGAATGTAACGGTCGCGGCCTCTGCGCCACCTGTCATGTTTACGTCAAAGAGGGAATGGAAAGCCTCACTCCCATCACCCCCCGCGAGGCCAAGACTCTGGAGACCATTACCAGCGCCCGCAGCAATTCCCGGCTGGCCTGTCAGGCGCGGGTGGTTTCCGATGGCGTGGTGGTGGAGCTGCCGCCGGGGATGTACGTGAACTCGCTGAGGGATATCGAAGTGCTCATCGGTCGGCGGGCCGAACAAGACCTGCTGCACCCACGGACGGGGAAGGTTTTGGTGGAGCAGGGCAAGATCATCACTCGCTCTACTGTTAAGCAGCTAGAAAATGAGGACTTCCGCATCATTGGCAATACGCTGGCCCAAACTCGGGAAGTTTGATGGATTGTCGATATTCAGGGATCCCTTGGGCTCAGCGGGCATTGTCTTATAGACAACTTATAGACAATCAACCAAGGATTGAACAATGTTGGATCCCTCAGATAGCTGACCAAGTTTATCGAATGCTTAGCCATTCATTTTGTTGACTCATTGGCATTGTCTGGCCCAGTTGATCCCTACAAATCCCACCAAATCCTGTTGCTTTGCAATCTAGAATTATCCATTTTTTATCAGGAGAGCGCCATGGCCACCACATCTCGACCGGATCCCCGTCCTGCAGTCACCCTGCCTGTGGGCCGCGACAAGCATGCCCACTACAGTTACCGCGATTTCTTTCGCTTCAACCGAGATCAGGGCACGATTATCGATTGGAACAACACCCAAAATCTGCTGTTGAGCGAAGACTTTATTGTGGGCTTGCAAACAGGCCTGGAACGGGAAGTGGGAGATGCTTCGGCGGCGGTGATGTACACCATTGGCAGAGATTGGGGCATCCGCGATGCCAAGCACTTCTCCGAGTGGTACGAGCGGGAGTATGGGATTGGCGTAAAACAGTCCAACCTTTTGTTTTTGCTGGAGACTTGGTGGTGGCCTTTTACGGCTCAGGGCTGGGGCAAGTGGGAGGTGGAAACCGAATCCAAACAAAAAGGCTTCCTGTTTATCAACTTGTTTGACTCGATGGTGGCTCGCACCCTAGGGGATGTGGGCAAGCCGGTTTGCCATCTCTATGCCGGGCTATTTGCCGGGTTTTTCACCGCTATGACTTCCCGCGAGCTGGCCTGCATCGAGATCCAGTGCTACGCCATGGGGGAAACCTACTGCAAGTTCCTGTTGGGCGGGCAAGAACGCATTGATGCCGCCAATTTTTGGATCACCGAAGGGGCCAGCGCCCGCGAGATCGAGCAGCGTTTACAGCAAATGTAAGGCTTGCTTGTGGTTCTGTCGTTCCTCAGCGCTTTGGAGAAGCTGACATGCTCACCCTAGATCCTGCTCGAGATCTAACCCAGCCCCTGATGCTCTTCTTGCAGGGGTTGAACTGGGATAACCGACCCCCGGCCAAGGCTCCCTTTGCTCAAGAGCCGCCGCCGCAGTCCCCCATGCTCTTTGCCCAGTCGGTGGGCCAGTTTTTTGCCGGCTTCAATTGGTCGGGCATCCGCCCATGGGTGGAGCCGGTGCCGGAATTGCCAGCGGAGGATCCCTTTACCCTTGAGGATTTTGCCGCCTTGTTTGGCGGAGCTTTGCTCTAGCTCTGGTTTGTTCAGGGATCTCGGTTTTGTTTTGCCCTCTGTTTTTAAGGAGACTTCACCCATGGATGACCTTCACTCTTGGCCGGAGCGCATTGCCGATCGAGAAGGGGGTTACCTAACACCCGACGATCTGCAAGACCTGATTCGTTACTCGCTCTCTTTTGAAGAACGGCTGGAGCTCTACCAAGTCTTACAACAGCAAGAGCTGACCTGGATCCAAAAGGTTTTGCAACAGCAGGGGCCAACCCCCGTCGCGACAGCGTTGCCCAGCAGCAATCCCGCCAGAGAGGGGGCAGAACCTTCTCTAACCCCGGCTCAGCGCCTCTTGGCTCGTCAATTGGCCTTTTGTTTGCGCTCCCTGGGCCTGAGTCTGTTGCTGGGGGATCCCACCCCTGTGCAGCAGGTAACTCTTGGTGCGATGGAACAGTACCTAGGGTTGCCGCAAGCGCTCGCTCAGCTACGGGCAGTGGTTCAGGGATCCCTGCCAGCGGATCAGCAGGGTTTGCTTGCCCCCTACTGGCAAGAGCTACAAGCTGTCTGCGCCACTTCTCAGGCCCAGTTCCCTTCCCCCTCTTCTTCTAGGTCTGAGGCCGAGGTTGACCTGCCCACAGTTCCGCCGGAGAGGGCTCTCACCTTGGCGGAAATGTTTGTGTGAAGCCCACTGAAGGAGGCTCTATCTATGAATTCAAGGGTTGCCGAGCTGATGCAACAAAGCGAAGGCCGCTATCTGCGCCCGGACGAGTTGAAAACTCTACACGCCTACGTGGAAGGGATCCCGAAGCGGGTCCGCCTTTACCAGGTTCTGCAGGCCAAAGAACAAGAGCTGCTGGATCGGGTGATGGAGAAGTTTCAGCCGATGATGCCGAATTTAATCCGCCAGCATGGTCACCTGGCCTGGGAGCGCTGCCGCCGGGATCTGAGCATGGTGTGGCGCTACTGCTGCATGGCCATGCTGCTCAACGACGAAGACTACCTGAGGGATAAATTGCTCTACTGGCTGGAGACGATCCTGAAATCGTTCAAGATGCGCGACCAATGCCAGCCTGCCTACAAGTTAATGCTCGACTCCCTGACCCACATCTTTGGGGCAGAAGAGAGCGAGATGATCCGTCCTTATCTGCTTTTGGCCAAATCCATGCTGGTTAACTAGGTCCATTCGCCCTCAATCTATTCACCAAAGTTCCCTGCGCCCTCCGATAGCGACCTCCTTCTCCCGATTTACTGTATACAGCTTATACAGCTCACTCCTTAATCATTCATTCCCTCACGCCAAAAATTCCAGCCGCTCCCCAATCTATCCATCCCCGCCCTCTTGTCCACCTGACTGCGAGAATAGCCATGATCTCCCTGCAAGAGATTCTGCAAGACCAGATCTTGCCCGGACACTGCTTCAGCCCCGCCCACTACATCCGCCCTGACATCCACACCGGACTGCTGTACAGCCGCGGAGGATACCGCTTGGCGGCCTTTCCCATGCCCCTGCTGGAAGCTCTCTACTCCGGCCTGCGCTACGAAACCGGCCAAGCCACCCGCGTCATTCTCTACAACTGTGGCCGCGATTGGGGAGAGGCGTTTTTCCGCCGTGTTGAAGACGAGCTTTCCGGCTACTACCAGCAGCCGCTGCAGGAATTGCCGATGGGGATCTTCCTGGATGCCCTCAGCGACCTCTGGGCCACCCACGGTTGGGGACGCCTGGAGCTGGATTTTTCCGCCGCCGACCACGGCTTGGTTCAGGCCGGGATCCGCAATTCCGGGTTTGCCCTTGCCGCTCGCGCCAGCTTCAACCCGGAGGAACCTTCTGCACGGCGAGAGCCTGCCGGATATTTGGAGGCGGGAATGCTGGCCAGCCTCTTCTCCTTGCTTTCGGGGCGGGATCTCATCTGCGTACAGACCACCTGCGAATCCCTAGGGGCCGACCTCAACCGCTTCCTCATCGGTACGGCCCAGCGGCTGCACCACTGCGAGGAGTGGGTGCGCAAGGGCCTCTCCCACGAGGAGATTTTGGATCGGCTCACGGCCAGTCCCTAGGGCCAGAGCTGTTTTCAGGGGCTCGCTAGGGCAGGTAGGGCTGAAAATCTTGGGTGACCGTCAGAGTCAAGTTGGCATTGGCGTCGATCACCGCCACTTCCGGCGCCGTTACATTGCCGATGACAGCCCCTGCCGCCGCTCCACCCAGCACTTTCTCCGTCGAGATCACGCGGTCGCCGAACAAGCCTCCCAAGATGGCCCCCGCAGCTGCCCCAATCAAGGCATCTTGCACAATCGCTTCCCCGGAAGTGTGGCGGGGATCCTTGCGCAGCGGGATAACCTGGCTCTGGGCATAGAGGGGGTAGGATTGGCCGTTGAAAATCAGGGCCCGCGAGACAAACTGGGTGCCGCCGCTCACCGGCTGAAATTGGCCTTCCAAAACAGCCCCCGCCGGGACGACCATGTTGCCGTAGATGTCCCGCAGAGGGGTATCCAAGCTAAGGCTGACGGCGCGGGTTTCCCCAGGGGCAATCAAGAGGGTTTCTGGGGAGCGATGCACCGCCTGGATCAGATCCCCAGAGCGCAATAGCAACGTGGTTTGCAGTTGAAAGGGCTGGCCAGGTTGCAGGGGTTGAGGGCCAGGGGGAAGGGGGCGAGGATTCACAGGACGCCATCCCTCACCGGCAGGCGGTGGTGGCAAGGGCCCCATTTGGGCCAAAACTGGGGCGGCCATCTGCGCTGAGAGCAATCCGCCAAGCAGAGGAGCCAACAGGCGGCTGGCTGGGTTGGTCATGGTCTTACCCCCATTCATCATTCCTACGCTAGCTGCAAACCGGACAAAACCGGGAGCCTTTCGGGCCTTACCTATCTTTTACCTATCTTGATCAAAGCCAACTGAATGGAAATGGGCTACCTCAGGTGAGCAGATTCCGCTGCTCTTCGCTCCAGATAGAAGTACGGAAAAACGCTAGGGTTGCCCACTCTGGGATCCCTGCTGTCCATGTTAGATTAGGCCCTAGGTTTCTCCCCCTGCGTGGGGCCGAAGTCTTGCAGCATCCCAACCCTCTTCTTGTAGCTATGAAGCGCAGCACATCCATGCCGGGCCAGCCCTCTCCCGGGTCAGAAGCTTCCGCCCAACCTGCTCAATCCTCTTTCCAGCCTTTTGCCATCTCCACTTGGAAGTCTCTTCTCTCGTCAGTGCTGCTGGTGCTGCTGGGCATTGGGCTGGGAGCAGCTCTGATGGGGGGCAAGGGGGTATCTGCCCAGACGACGGCAACCCCGCCCCAACTGAACCTGAATTTCATCGCCGATGTGGCGCAAAAGGTGGGGCCGGCGGTGGTTCGCATCGATGCTGAGCGGACGGTGCGCGCCCCTGCCCCTTTTCCGGAGGAGTTTTTCAGCGATCCCTTTTTCCGGGATTTCTTTGGCCAAGCGATCCCTTCCATCCCTCGGCAGCGGCGACAGCAGGGAACCGGCTCTGGGTTCATCATCAGCCCAGACGGCCAGATCATCACCAATGCCCATGTGGTCGAGGGATCCGACAAGGTAACGGTGACGCTCAAGGATACCCGCAGCTTTGATGGGCAGGTAATCGGTTCGGATCCGGTTACGGACATCGCCGTGGTGAAGATCAACGCCCAGAACCTGCCGACCGTGAAGCTGGGGCGCTCGGAAACCCTGGAGCCGGGCCAGTGGGCCATTGCCATCGGCAACCCCCTGGGTTTGGATAACACCGTTACGGCTGGGATCATCAGCGCTTTGGGCCGTTCCAGCGGGGAGATTCGGGTGCCTGACAAGCGGGTATCTTTTATCCAAACGGATGCGGCCATTAACCCCGGCAACTCCGGCGGCCCGCTGCTCAACGCTCAAGGGGAGGTGATAGGGGTGAACACCGCCATCATCCAGGGAGCGCAAGGGTTGGGCTTCGCCATCCCCATTGAGACGGCCCAGCGGGTGGCCAATCAGTTGATCACTCGCGGCAAGGTGGATCACCCCTACCTGGGCATCCGCATGCTCACGCTGACTCCAGAGCTGAAGGAGCGCCTCAACCAGGATCCCAATAGTCGCATTTTGATAACGGTGGATCAGGGCGTGCTGATCGGCGAAGTCATCCAGGGATCCCCAGCGGAACGGGCAGGGCTGCGGTCTGGGGATGTCATTCTCTCCATCAATGGTCGTGCCGTAACCACAGCCGATCAGGTGCAACAGGAGGTGGAGCGCACTGAGGTAGGCAGCACCCTGGATCTGGAGATCGAGCGAGCCGGGCGGCGACAGAAGATCCGCGCGGTAACAGGCTCTTTCCCGGCCCCCAGCGGAGGCTGATCGCGCCAGCGGGACGGAGTCCTTACACTTGGGCTATTTCAAACCAACTTGCAGTGACCGTACTGGCGATCTGATACATTCACGCTGAACTCTCCTGAACATGGTTCAGGAAAGAAGCGATCGCATCCTGCCTATCTCTGAGCAGGAAGGCGGTATCCCGCAAAGCCCTGAGGAATACCCCCCGAGCGCTTTCCCCCTTCACTTCCCGGCAACCGTTGCGGTGGACTCAAGGATCAGGGGGAAACTTGGTCTACTATATCCCTCTCAATGACTTTTGCCAAACCGCCTAAAGCTCAGTAAATTCAGCAAAGTTCAGGGTTTTGGGGGTTAGAGGCATGCTCTACGGTTGGTTCTTGCAGTTACGGCTCAGGGAAAATAATGGTTTAATGGTGACTTAACAGTCGAAACTTCCTGGCCCAGGCCGGAACGCTCTCGGCAGGGCCTCTTGTCATTAGCCTGGGATCCCTTCTCCCCTTGCCTATGCTGAAAACCACTCGTCGCTTGGCTTTGCTGGCCCTGTCGGGGCTGGCAGCTCTTGTTCTCACTCCCCATCGCGCCAGCGGGACGGAGTCCTTAGGGGGCCTCGCCAAGCCCATTACCGTCGGCTCCAAGGACTTTACCGAGCAGTTTATTTTGGGGGAAATGTACGCCTTAGCCCTGGAGGCGGCAGGGTTCACGGTGGAGCGCAAGCTCAACCTGGGCGGAACACCGGTAGCCCATGCGGGCTTGTTGAGCGGCGAGATCGATCTCTACCCCGAGTACACCGGCACTGGCCTGCTGACAGTGCTCAAGTTGCCCAGCAGCGGCGACCCGGCAGAGGTGTACGCGACGGTGGCCCGCGAGTACGAGAGCCAGTTCCAACTGATTTGGCTGGATCCCGCCCCCCTGAACAACACCCAGGCCCTGGCCATGACCCGCGCCAGAGCGGCTGAGCTGGGCATTGCCACCATCTCGGACATGGTGGCCAAAGCGGGCGAGCTGGTGATGATCGGGCCGCCGGAGTTTCAAGCCCGCGAGGATGGCCTACCTGGGATCCAAGCCGTCTACGGTAATTTCCGGCTCAAGGCCTACAAAGCAGTGGATCCCGGCCTCCGCTACCAGGGCTTGGTCAATGGGGAAGCGGATGTGGCAGTGGCCTTCGGCACCGATGGAGAAATTGCCGCCTTTGACCTGGTGCTGCTGGAGGATGACAAGCAGCTTTTCCCCCCCTACCAGGTGGCGCCGGTGGTGCGCAAGGACACCCTAGAGGCCAACCCCGGCATTGCCGCTGCCTTAAATGCCCTTTCCCCCCTGCTGACGGACGAGGTGATGCAGCGGTTGAACTACGAGGTGAGCGGCAACCGCAAGGAGCCGGCGGAGGTGGCCAGAACTTTCTTGGTGGAAGCCGGCATTCTCAAGAAATAACCTTGCCTGTTGCACGAGACCCTGAGGTGAGCACCGTCGAGTTCGAGCGGGTATCGCTGCGCTTTCCCCACAGTTCCCAGCCGGCTGTGGAGGAGTGCAGTTTTTCCATAGAATCGGGCCAGTTGGTGGTCATCCTGGGGCCTTCTGGCTGCGGCAAAACCACCCTTCTGAAAATGGTGAATCGCTTGCTGGATCCCACCCAAGGGCAGATTCGCTTGGACGGGCGGGATATCCGCCAGTTTCCCATCACGGCTCTGCGGCAGCGGATCGGCTATGTTATCCAGCAATCGGGGCTGTTTCCCCACATGACGGTGGCCCAGAATGTGGCGGTAGTGCCGCGACTTTTGGGGTGGCCGAAGGAGCGCATCCGCGAGCGGGTGGACGAGCTGCTCAGCTTGGTTAATTTGCCCCCCCATGAGTACAGAAACCGCTACCCTGCCCAACTGTCGGGTGGACAACAACAGCGGGTCGGTCTGGCTCGGGCGCTGGCCGGGGATCCAGGGCTGCTGCTGATGGACGAGCCCTTTGGGGCCATCGACGCCATTACCCGCAGCAAGCTGCAAGAGGAGATCCTGCGCCTGCAACGGCAATTGAAAAAAACCATCCTGTTCGTCTCCCACGATGTGGAAGAGGCGCTGCGCCTGGCGGATCGCATTTTGGTGATGCAGAAGGGGCGGGTGGTGCAGTTCGACACTCCCTTTCGGCTGCTCACCCAGCCGGCTACTCCCTTTGTCAGGGAACTGCTGGGGGCAGATGACATGGTACGGCAGTTGAGTGTGCTGCGGGTGGAAACGGCGATGGCCGGGATCCCGCACAACCACAAAATCCAAGAGGGAGCGATGGTGAGGCCCCAGGCCACTTTGCGGCAAGCCTTGTCCCTGCTGTTGCGCACAGGGGCGGCAGCCCTGACGGTGTGGGAGGACGGGCGGGCCATCGGCGTTTTGACCTTGGATCACATTCGCAGCTTGGCCATGCTGGAGGGGGGATCCGCGTGAGCTATCTCCTCAACCACCCCGGCCTGATGTGGCAGCTCACCCAAGAGCATCTGGCAATGGTGGGGATGACCTTGGGCATGGCGGTGGTGCTGGCGGTGCCGCTGGCTCTGCTGGTTCACCACGTGCGCTGGTTGGCCCTGCCGGTCATGGGGATCCTCAGCATCCTGTACACAGTGCCCAGCCTGGCTTTGATCATTTTGTTGGTGCCCTGGCTTGGCCTCAATGCCCGCTCGGTGGTGGTGGCGATGGTGATCTACACGCAGGTGATCTTGGTGCGCCATTTTTGCGTGGGCCTGCGCTCGGTCGAGCCTGCCATCCTGGAAGCTGCCAAGGGCATGGGGATGAACCTCTGGCAACGGTGGTGGCAGGTGCAGGTGCCGCTCATGCTGCCCATTGTTTTGGCAGGGCTGCGGCTGGCGGCAATTGTGGCCATTGCCATTGCCACCGTGGGCGCCAAGTTTGGGGCAGGGGGACTGGGAACCCTGCTGTTCGATGGCATTGCCCAGGCCGGTCGCTACGACAAGATCTGGGCCGGATCCCTGGCGGTGGGATCCCTGGCCTTGCTGGTGAACACAGCCTTGCTCAGCCTGGAATGGGCGGCCCGTCGTGGCTGAGGGGGTAGACTTAAGGACTCCGTCCCGCTGGCGCGATCGGGCAGGTTTATCCTCTAGTTGTGTGGGGCGAAACTGGGTGTAGCATGGGTGAGCAACCAGGGACTCCGTCCCGCTGGCGTGAGCGGGTGAGAGATTGGTCATCCCGCGCCGATTGGGAGCTGATGGAAGCGCTCAAGGCGGGGCAACCTGCTGCTCTGGCTGCGCTCTACGATCGCTATGCCGGCTTGGTCTATGGGCTGGCCTTCAAGATCCTGGGCCACGTGGCCGAGGCAGAAGACCTGACTCAGGAGGTGTTTGTCGAGCTGTGGCGCAAGGTTGGCTGTGATCCAAGGACTCCGTCCGAGTCGCGCGAGCGGCGGGGATCCCTGAGCAGTTTTTTGTGCATCCTGACCCGCTCGCGGGCCATTGACCGTCTGCGTTCTCAGGGCAGCCACCAACTTCTTTTGAAACGCTGGCAGACCATTCCCAGCGCCGATCGCGTCAGCGGGACGGAGTCCTTTAGCAAGACTCGGTTCCCTTTTGAGCAGGTTTCCATCGAGGAGCGGCGGCAAGCGGTGCAAGCGGCCCTCAGCCAATTGCCCGAAAACCAACGGCAGATCCTGGAGTTGCTCTATTACCAAGGGTTAAGCCAGGCGGACATTGCTCGCCAATTGGGGATCCCGTTGGGGACGGTTAAGACCCGCTCTCGCCAAGCTCTCTGCAAATTGCGGGGATCCCTGCGCGCCCTTCTGGGTTTCTGCTCGCGTTAGCGGGACGGAGTCCTAGGTTTGGAGTTGAGTTCTGGTGTCGGGATGGCCATGTCTGATCGCGTCAGCGGGACGGAGTCCTATCGCGTCAGCGGGACGGAGTCCTTTCGCGTCGGCGGGACGGAGTCCTTATCCACCTCGCCCCCTTTAACAGAGGAACGGGAAGAACTGGCCGGCTATCTGCTGGGGGACTTGTCTCCCGAGCAGGCGAGTGCTCTAGAGGCACGCCTAACTCAAGACCCTCGGCTGGTGGCCGAACTGCAAGCCTTGCAAGAAACCTTGGAATTGTTGCCCTACGGATTGCCAGGAGTACTCCCGCCTGCCAGCTTGCGCGACCAGGTGATGGCAGAGGTGGGGGCTATCGGCTTACGCGAGCAGGAGATGGCAGTCCCCCTTCACTCTCCACTGCCTGCTTTTGGGGTGGGGTGGCGCTGGTTGGGAGGCTTGGTGGCGGCAATTTTGGTTCTGCTCAGCTTAGACAACTGGCGACTGCGGCAAGCACTGCAACTAGCCCAGTTAGAGCCGGTGCGAGCATTGTCTCATCTCCTGCAACAGCCGGGATCCCGTCTGGTGCATTTGCAGGGGGAGGTGGGGACGGCCAATGTGCTGTTTCGCCCAGGAGACTGGCAGGAGGTTATCTTGGCCGCACGGGATCTGCCCCAACCGGTGGCGGGGGAGCGCTACTCCCTCTGGCTCAAGCTGGATAATGGCGAGTTCCTCCACTGTGGTGACTTTCAGGTGGATGCTCAAGGCTCTGCTCTGGTGGCCCTACGCCCATCCCGCACGTTGCCGGCAGGTACCCGCGCCCAAGAGCTGCTGGTCGCGACCGGTTCCCGCCAACTGCCCGCTCGCGCCAGCGGGACGGAGTCCTTGAAACCCCTTCTGACGGGCAAGGTGTGAGGTGAGAGGAAGGGTTGACCTGCGGAGGTTGGCTGTGCTGGTGGGGGCGCTACTGGCCCTTCTGGCCTTGTGGTGGACGGATCCCACGCCAACAACCCTAAGCCAATACGTTACTTCTTTGCGGGAGCGTACCCCTTCTCAGCTCCACAACATTCGCCGAGCCGTCCAAAGCCTGGATGGAGTTTACATCATGCCTGCGACACGCTCACAGGAACAGGCAGAAGTGATTTTTTCCTTCAACCAAGTGGTGGGGCCGCGCAGCCTGGAACGAGGCTATGTGCCCGCGCCGGTGTTTATGGTGGCCGAAACCCTGGATTCGGTTGGGGGAGGAATCTGTCAGGTGTCCTCTAGCCTTTACAATGCCGCTCTGTTGGCAGGGCTGGAGGTGGTGGAGAGGCACCCCCATTACCGGCAGGTAGAGTCGGTGCCCCCTGGCTTAGATGCCACCGTTTGGTACGGCTTGGCCGACCTCAAGCTGCGCAACCCTTTCCCCTGGCCGGTGCGCCTACGAGTTCAGATCCGCGGCCAAAACCTGATTGTGTCCGTGCTGGGACGGGGATCCCGCCACGCCCTGAGGATCCCACCCATCCGTGTAGAGGGGCACCGGCTGGATCCCCAGCATTTGCAGGTGAGCGTGTATCGGGGTAACGAGCGCCTCTCCCAAGATCGCTATGTCGTTGCTCCCTAGCCTCTCATCGCGCCAGCGGGACGGAGTCCTTTTTTCGCCCCATTGGCCCTCTGCTTCAGCGTCTCAGGAGCAGCTCCCCAGCAACCTCCACACAGGGATCCATGTTAATTTCTACACCAACATGGTTAGCGACAGGGTCGGCGACAAGCCTCAAACCCTGATTCTTCCGTTGACCCGGTCGATCCCGCTCTGGGCAAGGGTTTCAGGCCCCTCGGCGGAGAAAAATAAGGGGAAATTGCAGCCGTTCGCGCCAGCGGGACGGAGTCCTTAAACGAGACCCTGTCGATCTAGGCCCCTGGATCCCGCTCTGGGCAAGGGTTATAATCGGCGGAAGTCGCTTCCTTTCGGGGCAGTGGAATTAATGAAAACTCAATGGAAAATTAATCGAGCCAAGCGAATAACTATTAAAATGAAGATTATCAAATAGCAAACAAATGTAGCGATACTCGTGGTTAAAAATAGAACTCCGCCCCATTTCCGGAGGAGAGGCTCCAGAAAGTTCGTGCATGGGAGGAGACGAATAGTCCACTTTACACTGGTATCATCGCCATCGAATTGAAATAACCAGGCCCAAAGATAGAAAAAATGAGTCGCGAGGTAGAGCGCAATATCGCTCTTTCTTGATTCAAAAACGCTAATGAATGTGATCATCAAAGCTATATGCACAAATGCCCATAAAGTAAGCAGCAAAATAAGCAGCGCTCCAAACATCATTAGAAGCCAACCGGCGACTCCAAGACGCATGAGAAACAGGGCACAGACAAAAAGGATCTCCACTCCAACTAGGAGAAGTTTGGTTGGTGTATTCAGGCTTTCATGTTCTACCATATTACTTCCTTTTTTCGCGTTGTTCGTAATATGTGTCTCAGACAAGCTTAATAACTGCAGGCGTGATGATCTAGATCTGATCTGGCACTTTTGGCAGGGGTAGTTGAAACGGATGATGGTCGAAGCGAATACGCTGTACTCGGTAATTTCCTGTTAATGGAACCGATCCTGAGCCGCAAGCAACTTCCACGCCACCCGGATCAACCGTTGTTCCGAATGCGATACCTTATTTTATGTAGGTTTGCGTAGCAAAAACCCTATACCTGATAAGTCACTTCCCTTTGGGGAAGCGGGATTCATGGAAACACTCAAAGCAGACGGCCCAAGCGTTGCCGCAATTCGGTGGCAGCCAGCTCTAGGTGCTCGGGGGTGTAGCCGGTGGTTTCTACTCTGACAGCGAGGTGGGTGTCCTGGCTCTCGTGGAGGTGGATCCACAGAATGTGGCGGCCATCTTCGGTTTTGCGGTTTGAGGCTTTGACGCTGTTTTTGGGGGCAGCGTAGGCGTGTGGATCGTATCGAACCAGATCCACCCAGGGAATGTCTCGCAGGAGTCTTTCCACTTTGGCCCAACTGCGGGGTCGGTGATGGCTGGCATCGCTTCGGATTTGGATGATCTGGGAGCGATCTCGGCCTGAATCGGGGAGATCTGCCCGAGGGATCCGGGGCTGAACTTCCGGCTGTAGGTAGGGCAGGTAGACCAAAGACTTGTATTGCTCATGGATGTAGCAAACTGGGATCCCCAATTGGCTGCCCACCACAGCCATGATCATGGCTTGGGCTTTGAACCCGCCGGTAGCGGCAAAGGTGACGATCCCCTTGGCGCTCTCTGCCAACTGTTTCAACAGCTCGGCCATCCGCTCCAGAGAGGATCCCTCTAGCTCGTAGTTGATGCCGGGAAGGGGAACCAAAGAGACCTGCTGCTGACCCAGCTCTTGCTCAAAAAAGAGCTTCAAAATCTGGGCACACTCCAATCCGTCGGGGGTTTCTGAGTGCAGCAAAATCAAGGCATCATTCGAGGTGGGATCCAGCCGCAAGTAGGTGTTGGTTTCGGCGCTGATCAATTCCAGGTCTGCTTCTTTCATCCAGGCCAGAGCACGCTGGGGATCCCCAATGGTTTTTTGTCCCACCCAGGGGCGCTGCGGCTGCAGGTCTTTGTCAAGGTTGGTGAGCAAGGAGGTGCCCACAGTCATGATGATGGTCTGCATGATAGGCGGTTAACTCGAATTTTTCGAGGGCTCTGTTCCGCTTTGCGCCCAGAGCAGCTTGGCCTTGCGGATTCTGCCATCTTCCTTTAGACCCAGAACTTCCACCTGCACCTCTTGCCCCACCGAGAGGGATCCCGCCCGTTTGGGCTCCTTCTGGGTGAGCTTGGTGTCTGTGTCCAGAATCTGGAAGGTGACTTCGTTGCCCTTGATGTTGGTGATGGTGGCCTTCAGCTTTTGCCCGATCTGGAAGCAGGCTTTGCGGGCCTGATGCTGGGCCTGGTCTTGTTGGTGTTGATGGTTTTGTTGTTGTCTGTCGTCCTGGGATTTGTTTCCCGCCCCTTGGGGAACGGAGTCCTTGTGACCGGAGTTGTCGTTGGGTTGGGATCCCTGAGGTGGTGAAATCTCGCCAATGGGGATCCCTCCATCCTTGTAGTAGCGAGCCAGCCGGGCTGCCCAGCCCAGGATCTGCAGCATCTCCGCCGGCCTGTCTTGCAGAGGTTGCAAGTACCTTTTGCAGGTTTCGTCAATGAGCTGATGGTACCTTCTGGTTTGTTGGGTACGGCATAGGCCATTTTCCCGCACCAGCTCGCCGGTGAATCGGAAAAAGCGGGATCCCGCGTCAGGGTGATGGGCAACCGAGCGCAGATAGGCGACGCATTTGCTCAACTCGTTGACATCCACCCTTTCCTTGGCCAAGGTCAGGGCGATGCCGTGGGCGAGATCCCAAGATTGGGGGCTGAGATCGACAGTGTCTGACAGCATGGGGGAACCCTCAGTACACTCCGGTGGGCGGCTCGCGCAGAGCAGTGGGACTCAGGATGGCGGCCAATCGCTTGAGTTGTTCGGGCAAGATGTAGCCCTGGGCAGCTTGAATTTGCTCTTGCACAAAGGCTTGGAGGCGTTTTCCTTCCAGGGTATCGGCTTCTGGGGGATCGTAGCGGCTGTAGCGATCTTTTAGGTTGCCGGGCCGCTCGATCTTGTCGAGGGTGACCTGCAGGGATCCCAGGCCCACGGGCTTACCGCCCCCCACCTTCAGCAGCATGGGATGGTTGGGATCCTGCCCCAAAATCGTGAGCAAGGTGCCCAGCTCGGCAGGGGTGAGGTTTTTGAAGTGGATTTGGGTTTTGAAAACTGTGTTTTGTATCGCTTGCTGGGTGGGCGTTCCCCTTGAACTGTTCTGCAACGCGTTTCTGTGGGTGTAGTAGAACTTGCGCCCGATGACTCTGCCGTTTTCCCTCTGAAAATAAGCTTTGCACTGATCCGGGCGTGGACGGTACAGGGGGGGCAGGGATCCGCCGCCGGATCCGGCACTGGTGGCAATGGCATCCCTGAACTCCACCAATCCCTGCCAGTTCAGGGCACCGAAAACGCGGCTGGCCGGACAAAGCTGCTCCTTGTTGCGGCAGGGGTGCCGCTCCGGGGGGATCTGATTTTTGTACCGGCTCGTCATCACCGCAAGGGTGCTGTTGGTGATCGCCTCGTACATGGCCCGGATGGCCCCCTTGAGGGAGCTGCCCTGGATTTTAAGCCTTCCGTTGGGAGTGGTGGTCATGGTTTTGAGCACCGGGATCCCTTTCACCCCGACATCGCTGCCCAAGGCCAAGTGGCCGGTGGAGATGTGGACGGCAGTCTGCACCGTTAGGGTGAGGAAGAGGGTGCCGTGCAACCTATCGGGATGGAACTGGGCGTGGCCGGCGGGCCGCTCCAGCGTGGGGCGCTGGGTGGGAAACGGGATCAGCTCGTAGGGTTTGGGAAACACGGTTGGTTTGCCTCCACTGGGAAACACGGTTGGTTTGCCTCCACCTCGACTGCTGTTGCCGGCAGACGATCTTGCAGATGCGGCCTGGTTGGGCAATGGGCGAGGGCCTTGGGGGGTCATGGTCACCTCGGAATCAGGGCAATAAAGTGAACGCGGGCAGTTCGCTCATCTCGGAAGTAGCGCTGGCCCACCTTGAGATCTTGGGGATGGCTGAGGGGCTTGGGAAAGCGGGTTTCTCGATTTTGGGATCCGTACAGGTCGGCTGCGTGATCCTCCCACCGCCACTCTCCCGGCAGAGGGATAAAGGAGTCCGGGGGAGCTTGGATCCCCAGATACAGCAGATCCCAGCCGTGGGGGGTGCTTTTCCAGCGCAGTTCCCCTTGTTGGGAGAAAACTTGCCCCTCTGGACAGACGGGATCCGCCGGGATCCCCACCTGAATGCCGCTGACTCGATGGGGCCAGCGCAGAAAGGAGTAGGTTTTTTCAGAAGTGGAAAAACAAGCCGAGAGCACTTGGGAAAGCGAGGACTCTGCCCCATCTTGAATCTTGAGGGAGGCGACGTAGGCTGGTTTCATACGGCTTTGGCCTCCGCTTGCAGGAGTTTGGCCCAACTGTTTACGGCGGTGGCGAGCAGATGTTCCACCTTGGCCTCAGACGTCTGATCCCAGGTCAGCCGCGCCCCAAATCCCAAAGGCATTGGCTCCGCTCCCACCGGCACCGCTTGGCAATCGGGTTTGGGGAAGCCGTATTTGCCTGCCTCTTCGGGGGTTAAAAATTCGCCCGCCCCCAACAGGGATCCCTGTGGCCAGGTCAGGGGGGATCCCAGCAGTCGAATCTGCTTGTTTGCCTCATCCACCAGGCAGCCCGGATAGTCCACCACCGCCCACTCGTACTCAACCCGAACGGTGCCCATGCCGCGGGACTTGGCAAAGCCGATGCCAAACCAGCCTTCATCCAGATCCCGCAACGCCAGTCCCAGCAGACCCAGTTGGGCCAGGGTAAAGTTTTTCAGGTGGATCTTGGTTTGAAAGGATCCCTCTACGCACACTTGATAGATGAACGGCCCCACCGCCACTGAGCCGAAGACGCGGTCGATGGCCACCCCATTACGTTCCTCCAGGCGCAGAGGGGTTCCCGGCTTGGGATAGGCATCTTCGATGCGGACCCGGCTGGCGATGGCTGTGTTGCCGAACATCTGATCCGTAAAGGAAGAAAGGGCGTAAACCTGGTGGGGCTCTTCAATTTTTTCCAGCCATTGATTGGCCTTTTGGTCGAGGGGATCGCTGGCCCAGAGTTTGAAGCCTCCCCCCTCAGGACGTCTGTCGCTGCCCACCGTTCGGACGATGCGCTCCGCATGGGCGCGAATTGCCCCTTTGAGGGAGCTGCCGGGAAAATAGACCGTTCGCCCGCCGCCGTGATAGGTTTCGACGAACTCCATATCCGGCTTCGTCGGGTCAGCCCCTTCTTTGCCCGCCTTGATGAGAACAGGGCCATCGGGCTTGAGGGTGAGGCAGAGGGTGCAATGGTTAACGTAGCGTTTGTGCATAGCCTGGGATCCTTCACACCAGAACAGGAGCTTTTGGTTGAGGGGCTTGGGGCGGCAAGCAGTCTGTCCAGTTTGTCAACCGATAGGGGTGGAAAACGCTGACCGTATCGCCAACCGTTGTAGAGTCCATGAAGACCATCGGGATCCCTCCTGACATGAAATAGGGCTAGCGGCGGGGGCCGACCGATTGCCGTTGAGAGGCCGTTGTTAATTTGGCAACCAGGGCTTCCACCCAGTCTTGGCGCAAAGCGGCAGCCTGCTCCGGGCTGAGCGGCTGTCGGGATCCGGCCACCAGCTCTTGAAGGTAGGCCAGCAGCCGTCTTGGATCCCCTTCCGAGTCGAACCAATAGATTGCCGAGATCTGCAGGCGGACAACCCCCAAGCCACGGGAGCGCCCCCCTCCCAGGGGGATCTGTTCCGTTTCCAATTGGTGCAGGCCAATGGCCAAGAGGCCCAGTTCCCATTCCTCGGCATTTTCGACGACGGCATGAAACCGGAAGGGGGTGCTGGCAGGCACCACTTGCAAGTCGTACAGCTTGCCATCTGCCGCCGTTTCCGTATCCCGATCGATGGCCACGCCATCCCGCTCTTGGTACTGGCCAAACCAGGCTTCCGGCACCACGGGCAAATCTCGGATCTGCACCTTGCCGGCCAACCAAGGGGATCCAAACACCTGCGAGACCCAGTCGGTGGCCTCAATGAGCTTTTGAGTCAGAGCCGCATCGTCCCCTTTGTAGTCATTTTTAATTTGGTTGATGATCTGAAATTGCTCGCTGCTGGTCAATTCGCCGGGATCCCTGGCCAGCTCTGGGTTGATGCCCCGCAAGAAACTTTCCAGGCGAGAGCGCATCGCCCCCTTCAAACTGGAGCCGGGAATGAGCGGACGGCCCAGCGCATCCTTGAGAACCGGCAAATCCGAGCCGATGGGTTCGGTGGAGCGGCCCACCCCGATGTGCAGAGCGGTCACGGTGGTGAGGGTGCCGGTGATTTCCAAGCGGTTTTTGAAAACGTCGAACATTGTTCCCTCAAATGGCTGCTCAAGTTAAGGCTTGTACTGCAGAGGTTTGCCATTCCCGAAGCGAGACGGAGCCCCTAATAAAACTCAAGAGGATCCCTAGGATCTGAGCAATTTCTGAGATAAAGTACTCCCTGTCATCGATAAAGAGTTGGTCACCCTCGAGTTTTGCAAATCGCCAGTTGGTTCCTGAGGTTACTGCTCCATAGACACTGTCTACTTGAGAATTGGAGTTCTTGTTAAAGACCTGTGCCCCCACCATACCGGCAACGCACTGGCCCAGACCCCCGATCAAGTCTTCTTTTTTGGCCTCAACGATAATCACCACCGGATCTTGAATGTAGAGTTGGAGAGGGGATAGGCAAATGATGTAGTCGCATAGGCCCACCAACCCCCTCTCGGGATCCACGTTGAATTCCTTGCCGGAAAACAGCGAGATTTGATCCCGACATAGGTACTTCACCTCTCCCAGCACAGGGGCGATGATAAACTCGGAGCGGGCTTTTTCGCTGTTGACCGAGGTGGCCAAGCCGAGATAGCGATCTAGGGTTATTTTCAAGTAATCGGAGCACTCAGTCGGTGGAACCTCTGCAAACAGGCCATGGATGATTCTTGACCTGAGCTGAAAGGTCGAAATGGCTCTCTCAAGGGTAAAACTGCTGTAGGTCACGGTCTAGGATCCTCCTCCCTCTCGCTTGTACTTGAGGTAGCGGGCCCCATAGCCCAGGTAGCGCCGAATCAAGTCAATTTTGATCTCGTTGACTTTGGGGGATGCTCTTTCAATTCCGGCTTCCCTGGCGATGGCTATAGCCCTTTGATGAATCCAGTTGTCGATGTCTTTGATGATGGCTTCTGCCAAAGAGTCTTTGCCCCGCCCCCACTTGTCATCGCGCCCCACCTGGTAGCGCAAAAAGTTCTTGATCACCTCTGAGCTTTCGGTGGAAGCTGCCACGTGCAATAGGTTGCGATATTGGGCCTCTTCCAATCTGTTGAGACCTCTGAAGTTATCCAAGGCGGCTTGAATTCTGGCGACCAGATCATCTTCGGCCAGCCGGATTTGCCGTTGGATCTTGAGCTCTTGTTCCGATGTGATCTCGCTGGTGGCGAAGGTCATAGCGGGTTCTCCCAGAAATGATGATGGAACGGACTGCAAACTTCGATTTGGCCGAATCCTTCAGCAGTGCGTTCGCCAATCCCCCAGTATTCCATCTCCGCCAAAATCGGGATCCAACGCTCCAGTTGCGTGGTGCTCAGCAGAAAGACGCTGCCCTGCGTGGTTACCAATTCTACATCTTTGAACAGACCCCAGGCAGCGTTCCAGCCGGAGACATAGGCGTAGCTGCTGAAGGCCAGCTCCAAAGCCAGGGATCCATCTTCGCAGTTGGCCTCTTCCTGGAGCATCTGGGGGGTGAGCACGGTGGTGCGTTGCCAGCGCTCTTTGAGAATGGCCCCCGACTGCAGCCCAATGGAGAAATACTGCCGCTCCGGCGGAAGGGGCTGCCAGGGATCCCCGAACACCTGCCATTGTTGCCAGCGCTGCCGCAGCTTTTGGTTGAAGGCTTCCACCCGCTGGGCCAGGGAAGGCCGGGGAGCAGCCAGACGCCGAGCCGTGACGTTGACCCGGCCCAATCCCCGCGACACCCCTCCTCCCAAGCGCAGCAGGTGGGCGTGGGCGTTGAGGTAGCGGGTGAGGGTCTCGGCCAGCTCGGGATCCCGCAGGTAGATGTAGCCGCTGAAAAGGGAGCGCTCCAGATGCCCATTGGGGCGGGCTTTGCCCTCGTTCATCACCTCTAGGCTGTAGAGGATTTGGTCGGCAGCAGTGGCGCGGCGACGGTTGATCCCCACCCGCGTGAGCAGGCGTTTGGACACAGCAGCTCGTTCGTAGCGGGGCCCCAGGTCAGACTCCTGCTGGCTGTAGAACCCCCCGAAGGGCTCCACTCTTCCCCCGGAACCGTCCGGCTCTGTGGGATCGAACGGGATCCCCAGCCGCTGTGAGCAGAAGCGATCCAGGAGCGTGTCGAACACCCCCGTTTTGCCCGCCTCTGAGCGGAAGCCGGGATTGTTTTTCGAGCTGAAGGCCGTGGCCGGCAAGACCTTGCTGCCGGATCCCGGATAGGCGTGGGTAAACACAGCAGGCCGAGCTGCCGTAAACAGGGCGGCCAAATCTCCTTCCAGCGCCTCGGCAGGGCGATGTTGGGTTTGGCTGAGCATGAGGTCGGCCAGAGCACCGCGAATCACGCTGCCGGGAATGTAATCCTGGGCCTCGCTGATGGAGCCGCCCGGCTTTTGCCGACCGATGGCCAAGGGAGACTGAGCCGTTAGGGTGAGTTGAATGGCTTCCATCAGCTCCCTCCCTGGGCCAAGAAAGCCCAATCGGCTGCGGTGGGCTGGAGAGCCTGCAGGGATCCAGGATCCCAGTGCAGCCAGCCCAAACCTGCGGATTTGCTGCCCCCCAGCGCGATCAGGTGGTGCAGGGCCGCCAACAGGAGAGTTTTGCCCCAGGAAGGGCAATCGGGCAAAAGCTGCAGGGATCCGGAAAAAGTCAGCTCAGCCGCGGGAGAGGTCTCAATGAGGTAGAGCCGCTGATCCTCGGCGGTGCGGCGGCGGCGGTTGAGGGTGACCCCAGGGCGAAGGGTTGGTTCCAGAGCTGCTGGCGGCACCTCGCAGACGAGATCCTCCACCCACAGGCGGGCAGGCAGGGCCGGATTGCCGAATATCTGGCAGACCAGACAATGGGATCCGGCATAGCCCTCCACCTGGTATTCGGGGCGGTGGAAATTTCCTGCGCTGCCCTCCCGCTGCGGACACATGCGCTCTGGGTCGGGAGAGCGGCAAATGGCCCAGCCCAGGCCACGGGCCAGTTTCTCGCACTCGTGGCGCAGCCGCCCCTTCAGTTGGGAGCCGGGAATGATCAGCCTGCCAAAGGCATCTTTGAGCAGGGGCTTATCCGCCAGGGAGCCGCTGGAGCCGCCGGCTCCCACCGCCAGGGCAGAGGCGAGGGTGGCCCTCAAAGGGATAGAGGTGATCGTTCGCCCCGCTTGGGGCAGCTCTGCCAGTCTCACCATCACTCCACCTCCGCCAGAACGGGCCGACCCTCGGCCTGGGGCTGTTTTTGCACAAAGGCGTACAAATCCACCAGATCCCGCCAGATGGTTTCATAGGTTGGCGTTGACGAGGATACCTGTGGCTCAACATACATCCAGGGGGGAAGGTGGCCGTCGTTGGTTTTGGCCTTGCACCAGGTGCGCTCAAAAGCCTCCATCAGCGGCTGCCCCTTTTTGCCCAGGCGGCTGCGGAAATAGAGATAGTTGAGGGTGGCGGTGCGTTTGCCTTTTTCCAAGAAGCTGCGAATCTGATAAAGCTGGGAGCGAGGAAAATTGGCCTCCTGCAGGGCTTGTACCGTTCTCAGCAACCCGTGGATTTCCGGGACGGTATAGGGGCCGGCGTAGAGCTTGAGGGTGTGGCTGTTCTGGCGGATCTCCAGAGCTTCCCGACGAAAATCCTGGATGCTGGAGGCAACCAGGGCGACCGACTTCAACGAGAGAAAGTCGATGGTGGCCACAGAGCAGTCCTTGTCTTTGGGCTTCAGCTTTTTCGCGTAGCTCTTGGCGGATTTCAACAGTTGTTCGGTGAGCTTTTCGGCGTAGTAAATGGGGGTGTCTTCCGAGGCGATCAGCACCCCCACCGAGGCGGAGAGCCGACAGAGCTTCCGATCTGCCGCCGGGTAGCGGTGAGGCACCTTGCCGGAAGATTGAGCTGCATAGGTTGCCGAGGTGTCCAGCAGGAGCTGCTCAAACTGCTCACAGAAGGTGGCGGCAATTTCCAGGGCTTTGTGGGCAGGCACCACCACCAACACATCGTCTCCGCCGATGGTCAGGATCTCGAAGGGGTGGATCCACTCGCCGTTGCGGTCTCTGCCGGTTTCCGGATCTGGGGATAGGCCGTGCAGCCGATGGGCCTGCAGGTGCTGGGCGAGGGCGTGGTAAACGGCTTTTTCCGTTGCCTCGGAAACATCCCGGCTAAATTGTCGGTAGGCTTCTGGGGTTTGGATCTGCTGCACATAGCCCCCCATGTCGTTGCCATCGGCGTAAAGGTAAGCCACAAAGCCCTGGCTGCCCAGGCTGGCGTTGGCCACTTCCCGTAGAGATTGGGCCTCGCCGATCCCCTGGACAGATCCCTGATGGGGCTGCAAATAGCGCTCCCGGTAGGGCTCGCCGGCGGGAGAGTTGAGAAAGCGGGCAAATCGCGTTACCCAGCTTTCCACAAAGCCGGGATCCCAGGTGGGGAACTTGCGGAACCACCCTTGCTTGCCTGTTTCAATGCGCTTGGCCTGGCGACCCACCAGGGCTTTGCGAGCGGTGGCTTCCGAGAGCCAGGGCTGATCGACCAGGTCGGCTTTGGCGATGGCAGGGCGACGGTCGGTGCTGTCGCGGCGCAGGTAGGGATGGGTTTCAAAAAAGGCGGGATGGGCGCGGCTGGGGCGACCGGGATCCGGATTGCCGTTGCGGCGGTGGTTGAAGCGGGCGGCCAGGTAACCCACCAACTCGTTGAAACTTTTGCGGTCTTGAAATCTGGCTTCGCTGCCATCCCCAAAATAGGCTCTCACCAGGGGATGGGTTTTGTGTTGCGCCAGCCAATCCAGCCAGGGGGTGCGTTCGATGGGATCCCGCAACAGGCCGTAGCGCAGTTCCAGCAGCCGAAAGGCGGATCCCACGGCGCAGGCGTTAGCGGTGAGGGTTTCTTCGGTGTAGCGCCGCTCGATGGCCTCACAGAGATCGTCCACATGGGCCGCCGGGCAAAAGGCCAGGAGATTGCCCCCGGTGGAGTAGATGATGAGCTCCGGGATCAGGGCTTGCGCCAAGGCCGGGTAGTGCTGCTGCAGCCAAGGCCGGATCTGCTCGGCCACATAGGCCCTCAGCTCTGCTTGAGACTCTTTCCCCAAACCTTCCCATCCCAGGTAGGTTTGCTCGGGATCCCCGAAAAAGGCGGGCAGATCCACCAGGTTAATGCGATCCAACAAAGCGGAGGCCCCGCGGATTTCCGACAGCTTGGCCGACTCGAAGACATAGCTCTTGATCTTGGTGGCCCCCCCGTAAACCAAGCCGATGCGGGTTGTCTGCTGCCACAGCTCCGGGTAGCGGGATTGCAGCTCCGCCGGGGTTCTGGGAAAGGTCTTCGCCGCCATGCTCTCCTGAAATTGGCGCACCTGAGCCAAAATGGGCCGTAGCTCTTCTGGGATCCCGGCCTCGTTGTCGGCGCGAACGGCGGCCCGCATCTGCTGCAAGGTCTCCAGGGCAAACTGGGGATCCCGCTGTTCTCCCCACACCAGGCACCAGGCCAAGGCAACAGGAACGGGAGAGGGAGCAGAAGTAGGGGTCATGAGCAGCACCTGCGAAATGCGAAAAAGGAAGACAAGTCTTGGACAGGGCTTCCATCGGCTGCGACGGACAGATCCCTAAAGGCTGGGGGCAATTGGCCTCGATTTTTAATCCTTCGCGGAAGACCAAAGCCCTTCAAAAAAGGGTTTGCCGGTTGGGTGGGTAACCAATCGAATCAAGCCGAGAGATGCCATTGAGGTTACCGATTGTTTCAGCCATATCCGATAAACGCTCTCGCCTCATGGTTTTCAGTCCTCTAGCTTGCTAGCAGTATAGATCGAGTGCGATGGGTTGCAGACGATTTCAAGGCTTTCTTCAGATTGTGAGATTTTTTCTGCCTGTACAACGGGCAATTCGAGAGTAAACCCAATAAGAAGGGATCCCTTCTAAAATTTTCTCAATGGAAAGTTGGGTTTTGTGTTGATTGTTGCTGTGGACTGGGAATGGGCTGTGCCTATGCTGAGTTTCTCAGAGCCATCTGCTGATAGAGAAGCGAACGGCAAGTGGCCGACGGGATCCGAGTTGGTGGGGATCACCTTGGAAGTTCAGGCTCCTCGGTCTTACCTGCTGGATCCCCACTATGCCAAAGGGCTGCACGCCTGGTTCTTGAGCCAGGTGCAAGAGACAGACCCGCAGCTATCGGCCTATTTGCACGATGGAGAATCGGAGAAACCTTTTACCCTCTCCCGGCTGATGGGGCCGTTCCGCGAGCAGGGGGGGCGACCGCTGATCCCGCCTCATCTCCCCTTCCGCTGGTGGATCACCGGCCTCAACCCGCCGGTGGTGGAGTGGCTGCGAGGGTGGTGCCAACGGCTGCCCACCTGGCTGGAATTGCGGGGATCCCCGCTGCAGATCCTGGGATGGCAGATCTCGATCCCCCCGCGCACCTATCGTCAACTGTTGGAGCAGCCTCTTTCCCCCCGCTCCTGGAGCCTTTCCTTCGTCTCGCCCACCAGCTTTCGCCACCGGGGCCACCATCTGCCGCTGCCGATCCCTCGCAACCTGTTCCACAGCTATCTGCGCCGTTGGAACGATTTTTCCGGTCTGCCCATCGAGGCGGAGCCTTTTCTGGATTGGGTGGATGGGGAAGTGATCATCCAGCGGCACCGTCTGGAATCGGTCAAAACCACCGCAGGTCGCCAGGGATCCGTGACGGGATTCATCGGCTGTGTGCAGTTGGCTGTCTCCTCCCGTGCGCCTGAGCTGTTGCAGCAGCAGCTCCAAGCCCTGATCCACCTTGCCCCCTACTGCGGCACCGGCCACAAAACCCCCTTTGGGCTAGGGCAAACCCGCCTGGGTTGGTTGGCCGAAGAGCTACCCGCCTCCCCTGTCCCTTCCCGGGAAGAGCAGGTGGCCCAGCGGATCGAGGAGCTGAGCGCCCTCTTTCTCAGCCAGCGGCAACGACAAGGGGGATCCCGCGCCGAAAAAACTGCCCAACTGTGGGCGACGATCCTGGCCCGCCGCGAAGGTGGAGAGAGCTTACAACAGATCGCCGCTGATTTGGAGATGCCCTACGAGACGGTGAAGACCTATGCCAAGCTGGCCCGCCGCTCTCTCCAGTCTGGATCCCAGGACTACTCGTCGAGCAGTCTTCCCTAGATGACTTGAGGTACTTTGTTGAGCCTGATACATTCACGCTGAACTCTCCTGAACATGGTTCAGGAAAGAAGCGATTGCATCCTGCCTATCTCTGTTCGCGTCAGCGGGACGGAGTCCAAGCAGGAAGGCGGTATCCCACAAAGCCCTGAGGAATACCCCCCGAGCGCTTTCCCCCTTCACTTCCCGGCAACCGTTGCGGTGGACTCAAGGATCAGGGGGAAACTTGGTCTACTATATCCCTCTCAATGACTTTTGCCAAACCGCCTAAAGCTCAGTAAATTCAGCAAAGTTCAGGGTTTTGGGGGTTAGAGGCATGCTCTTGCAGGGAGAAGGTAGAGATCAACCTCACTTCTCTTTGCTCATTACTCGCTTCTCTCTAGTTTCCGTCCCCTTGCGGGGAAAAGGTAGGGATCAACGGATGGGAGGGGCTTTACTCCCCACCCGAGGTGACCAAGTACTAGTTTCCGTCCCCTTGCGGGGAAAAGGTAGGGATCAACTGTACATAGCCTACCCTCCTTATTGGAGTAGTCTTCGTTTCCGTCCCCTTGCGGGGAAAAGGTAGGGATCAACGGGAAACAAAGAGTTCTTTGTATCTCGTGCAAAGACGTTTCCGTCCCCTTGCGGGGAAAAGGTAGGGATCAACGCAGGTCACAGCCCGGGGAGTTCGCCTCTTCTATAAAACGTTTCCGTCCCCTTGCGGGGAAAAGGTAGGGATCAACCTCAAACCCACATGGCTTCCCCAGTTAGATGGGGTGTTTCCGTCCCCTTGCGGGGAAAAGGTAGGGATCAACTGTGTTTAAGCAGGCCTTCACGACTGTGATGCCAAGTCGTTTCCGTCCCCTTGCGGGGAAAAGGTAGGGATAAACCCGTGGTTACTGGCTTGTACTGGAGACGGGGTGGAACGTTTCCGTCCCCTTGCGGGGAAAAGGTAGGGATAAACCCTACCCTCGGAAAAGCCTGAATTCATGAGGTTTTCAAGGTGCGTTCGCGAGGGAGTACGGAGATTCCTCGACACAGATATTAACATTGTCCTCGCGGCCAAGCGCAAGCGGGGAAATTGAGCTTGCTACGGCCATCATGTCACGTTTTTGGGCCAATCGGGGCAAAAGATCTAAAGTTTCCCTTAAAATCTCGTGCCGGCAGAGTCAGGCTGGTGATGGCTCGCCCCGACAGATCGCGCACAAAACTTTACAATTTCGGCCCGGTGGAGAGCCTCAGAAGATCAGGTAGTCCGGCGGCTCATAGGGGGGAGGCCCCCCGAAGACTTTGGCCTGCTTCTTGGCCGCGGCATCCAAAGGGTAGGCCCGCAGACTGTCTTCCTTGAGATTCAGCAGGGGCAACCACGACTGTTCCAGCTTGTTTTCCAACTCTGCAGTGTCCAGTGGGCATTCGAACACGGAGCGATCCAACTGTTGCAGGTAGGCGGCGATAACATCAATACCCTCCTGTAAGGGGGCAATTTGGCCGCGGGTAGCCCGGTTGTGCAGTTGTAGAATTGCCCGTTGGTTGCGAATCTTGCCGCGCACAATCACCTTGGCCCACCTCAGCCCCCAGGGGGAGTAGGCCCGCTGATACTGGGCCAGACGGATCTCAGAGTTGGTGGAGAAGGATCCCTGCAGGCGACCGCGAAAACCGCCATCCGCACGCAAAAAAATGGTTTCGATGCCTCGATCCAGCAGTTGGGCCAAAGCTGCGCTGGTCAATTGGATCCCGGGCAACACCACCACCAGCTCCACCTCCGCAAGGCGGCAAAGCTGCTCTTGACCACGGCGGCGAATGAGCAGGGTTTGGTTTTGGCAGTGAACCACAGTCCCCGGCTCGGTTAGGTAGAGGGTGGTCATGGGCAGGAAGGTCAAGAAAGCTTCAGGTCGGGGCGATAAAACTGCAGCTCTGCCTGAGCTTCTCGAGCCATCTGTTCCCGGTAGGCCAGGGGAGCGATCACCTCGCCGTTGGGCCGCCAATCCCGCAGGCGCATGGTGAAATTGGTATCTCCCACCCGTGCCCAGGCGCAGAAGTACCGGTCGCTGGCCGGCCTTTGCCGGACAATGTTCAAAATCTGTTCGCGCTCCCGCGCATCCGCCACTGCCTGCTGCACCAAAGCCGGGATCCGCTCGTAGGCAATGGGCTGGAAGGTGGGATGTCGCACTGTGCTTTCCACATAGCGACGGGCAAACTCCGGGGAAAATCGAAGGATCAACAATGCCTTGGGCAGGTAAAAATCGGATCCCCAGGCTTCTTCCCATGCTGCTTGGACTTCCTCTGGGCTGGGCAGCTTCTTTTGCCGTTTGCGGATTGCCAGCTCTGCCGGGATAGAAGGATCGCCCCAGGGGATCACCGCCAAGCGCTCAGACTGGATCCGATCCAGCCGAAAATTGTGCCAGCCCAGGGATCCCTCGGGGGTGGGGAGCTGGCCAAAGGCTGCCAAATACTTGGCGCGGCGGGCATAGAACAAACAGACTGGGTAAGTGAGAACGTGTCGGATCCCATGTTGGCGGGTGGCGTAGTCAAAACCGATCACCCCCGCTTCTGGGTTGGCCCAAAGGGCTTCTAGCTGGCTTTGATATTCATCCACCCGTTCTTGCTGTTCGTCTGAGAGGATGTACTCAAACCACACAAACAGCCGCCGCTGCGAGTGCTGATCGCGCCAGCGGGACGGAGTCCTTTGATTTTCCCAGATTTCATCCAGCAAAACCTGCACATCTGGATGTACAAAGGCCACATCGCTGAGGATGTGATAGATCTGTTCCAGTTGATGGCCCGATAAGGTCAAAGCCGATGAAGATACGGGCAGTTGGGGACGATCCCCCGGCGCACGGCAGCGAAAATTATCTCTCCGCCTAGAGTTGGCCTGAATTTGTTGCAGCCAACCCCGGGCAGCCAGGTAATCCAGCTCTTTGCGCAGTGTGCGATGGGTCTTGTGAAAGGGTTGAGCAGATAGCAGCGCTTCCAGATCGGGAACTTCTGCTTTTAAGGCGGCCAATAGGTTGGGATCCTTCAGCCAAAACCTCAAGGGTTTCCAGCAAATGCAGTCAACATCAGGACAGGGTGAAGGGATCCCTTGTGCCAGATCCTGCTTGGGGTGCCGTGGTGAGAGCAAGCGATCCCGGATGTGGGTGTAGCCAAAGGTTTCCGGCAGGTCTGGCCAGCGGTTTTCGCCATGGAGGCAGTGGAGCAGTACCCACAGGCGCACGGCCCGCTCCAGGCGCTCCGCCAACTGACCGCCCGCTAACCAACGCAACACTTCCACCGTCAAAGGCAGCTCAAATCCGCTCATCCGACAGTTCCCTCGGTTCTTAGGTCAACCAGTTGATGGCACTCCAGGCCAGGGGTTTTCTTGGAGCAAGGCGCAAGTGAGAGCCTGACCACTCTGACATGAGTTGGAACCTTCCACTTCCAATCTCTTCCATACTGAAGTCAACCTGTCTCGTCAAATCTGCCCATGGCTGCTGTGGCACTGCATTTGCTTTCCGGCTGTCTGGCCGCTCGCGCCAGCGGGACGGAGTCCTTTCGCGCCAGCGGGACGGAGTCCTTGGACCCTCGAAGATCCCATTCTTCGGAACTGTCTTTTCAGGTCATCGAAATTGAGCTGACCCGACCGGATCGCCTGGTTTTTCCAGAGGATTTGGCTCAGCTTCAGCTGCCTGCCGGGATCAATGCCCAGCTGGGGGTGGTTCTGACGGGGCGGGCCCCCATTTGGCTGTATGGCTGGCTGGTGCATGAGTGCCACTTCACCCGTTGGGTGGCCTGTTATGACCCACGCTTGGGCGCGGTGGTGGTCTCCAGCCATACCCCCGAAGTGCGGGTGGGCCAGGTCATCCCCTGGGTGCAGGGAAGGCCGGGCAAGGCCTACGGCCCGCTGACGCGAACAGAATTGGCAGCGGCGGTGATGGTGGTGGGCCCCCCCGACAGTGGCAAAAGCCGTCTTGCCCGCTCCCTCTTCGAAGCTCTGCTGCCGGAGCATCCCGATATTTATCTGCAACGGGCCCATTGGGATGGGGAAGGCAATTGGACTTTAGACTTGCCACCAGAAGAGGCGAAGATCCTCAAGCACCAGTACCGGGGCTCTTTTACCCCCGAATTTTTCAGCTTCCATGCCCAGGCCATTCTGGCTTTGCGCCGGCAAAAGAGTTTGGTGATTGTGGATGTGGGCGGCAAGGTGGATCCGCAAAAGCAGCCGATCCTGGAAGCCTGCTCCCACTACCTGGTGGTCAGCCGGGATCCCGAGGCTATCCCTCTCTGGCACGAGTTTTGTCGAGACCGGGGCAATTTGCGCTGTGTGGCCATCCTGCACACCTCGCCCGGCCCTCCTCAAGTGCTCAAAGACTCACCTGAGTTGGAAATTCGCTGGGATCCCAACTCTCCTCCCCCCACCGATCGCGCCAGCGGGACGGAGTCCTTACTGCTGCGGGCGGTGCGCCGCCTCATTCACTAGAGCTGCAGGTTCAGAATTGGAGGGGCGGGTCAGCATATATCGCATCCCGGACGCTGGCCGTTTTGGACGAGCGGTTGCACGGCGTTGTGTGCGAGTTCCAAGAGAGGTTTGCGGATCGCCTGACCAGGGGCTGCACCTGATGGCCAAGGTGTGTGGTTTTTGGGTTTTGGGTTGCCTTGTCGCCCTCTCGCTCCGTCAACTGCTCCAGGTTGGATTTACCGGTAAGCCGCCTCTGGGTTGGCTTCATGGCCGTAGAGATAGCTGAGAACCGAGTTGCGCAGGCGGTAGTACTGCGGATCTTCAAGAATCCGCTCGCGATCCCGAGGGCGCGGGAAGGGGATGGTCACGATCTGCCCGATGGTGGCTGCAGGGCCATTGGTCAAAGGACTCCGTCCCGCTGGCGCGATCAGCACCAGGCGGTCGGCCAAAAACAGCGCCTCATCAATGTCGTGGGTAATCATCAAAACCGTGCAGCGATGTTCATCCCAAATGCGCAACAGCTCCTCTTGAAGCTCCTCTTTGGTAATGGCATCCAAGGCCCCGAAGGGTTCATCCAAAATCAGCACTTCTGGACGGATGGCCAACGCACGAGCAATGGCTACCCGCTGTTTCATCCCTCCCGAAATTTGCGAGGGATATTTCTGAGCGGCTTCCCCCAGCCCCACCAAATCCAAATGTTCTTCCACAATTCGATGCTTTTCCGACTGGCTCTTTTGGGGAAATACCGACCGAACGGCCAAATAAACATTTTCATAAACCGTGAGCCAAGGCAACAGGGCATACCCTTGAAACACTACCATGCGCTCCGGGCCAGGAGCTGTAATCGGCTGCCCTTTCAGCTTCACCGAGCCACTGGTGGGCTGGGCAAATCCGGAAACCATATTCAGCAGGGTGGTTTTGCCACAGCCGGAATGCCCAACCAAGCAGACAAACTCTCCCTCGTTCACACTGAGGTTGATATCTCGCAAGACGGGATAATCCCCCTTGGGAGTTGAGTAGGTCTTGCTGACGTTCTCAAGGCTTAGGTAGGGTTCTGCGGCTACGTTCGCTGGGGTAGAGGTTGTCAAGAGGGCAGTCATCGTAGGGTGCTCCAACTCATGATTTTCTCACAACGGGGAATGTGCTTTTGCAAGGGTGCCCAAGTGGGTATCTAGAGCAACACAGGACGACGATCCAAAGCAACCTCGGCTACATAAATATCGTGCTTAATCGCCAAGCTGTTGAGGTAGGCCAGGGGATCCTCACCATTAAAGGGGATCCCATCGAACAACTGAATGGGCTGCCTTTGGTAGGAGACATCCAGTCCCAGCTCGCGGGCTGCCGTGCTGAACACCCCCACCTGACATACCCGCTCCACGATCTCCACCCAGTTGCGGGGGAAGGGCAGCTCCCCCCAGCGGGCCATTTGGATCATCATCCACAGATGCTCGGTGCGGCTGGGACGGTTGCCGGCTCCCAGAAAGAAGCGGTGGTGGGCATATTCCCGCATCGGCCTGTCCAAGTCACAGATCAGACGCTGGGGATCCCCCAGATGAATGTAGGATGGGTCGGTGCTCAGGTAGGCGCGGCGGCTGAGCAGCTCGCGAATCTCGTCGTGATGGGCCGGGTCTTCACAGTAGCGGCAGGCTTCCAACAGCGCTTTGACCAAGGCAATGTGGGTGTTGGGGTAGGCTCTGGCCCAATCTTCTCGCACCCCCAACACTTTGCCGGGATGGCCCGGCCAAATCTCCAGATCTGTAGCCACCGTAAAGCCACTGCCCTCTAAGGCTGCCCGCAAATTCCAGGGCTCTCCCACACAGTAGCCATCGATGTTGCCGGCTGTCAGGTTGGCCACCATCTGGGCCGGAGGCAGCGTTTTCAGTACCACATCGTGATCCGGGTGGATCCCGCCGGCTGCCAGCCAATAGCGCAACAGCAAATTGTGCATAGAGCTGGGATGCACCACCCCAAAGGTAAGCCGACGGCTGGGACTATCCAGGATGTAAGCCTTCAACTGGCTGAGGGTGTGGATCCCTTGCTCGTAGAACCGCTTATGCAAGGTGATGGCATTGCCGTTGCGGGTCAAGGTGAGGGCCGTAACCACCGGCTGAGGCGGGTTATCCCCTCCACCCAAGGACATCCACACCGGCATACCGGCGGGCATTTGGGCCGCATCCAGATAACCTTCCCGAATGCCGTCTTGGATCCCTCGCCAACTGGTTTCCCGCACCAAATTCACTTCTTCCAAGCCGTGTTTGGCAAAAAACCCTTTTTCTTTAGCTACAGCCAAGGGAGCACAGGCAGTGAGGGGCACAAAGCCAATCTCCAGGTTGATCTTTTCCAAGCCATGCTTGGCCACCACAGTGCTGCGGCGAGCACGCCATTGCTTGATGCGTTTTTGTTGGTTCAAAAAGTAGATGATCTCGCTGCGGTAGCTGTAGTAGCTGGGATGGTTGACCACCTCCAGCCGACGGCGGGGCCGAGGAATGTCAATGGTCAAAATGTTCCCAATTCGGGATCCCGGCCCGTTGGTGAGCATGACCACACGATCTGACAGAAGAACCGCTTCGTCCACATCGTGGGTGACCATGAGGGTGGTCATCTGATGTTCTTCACAGATGCGCATCAACTGCTCTTGTAAGTTCCCGCGCGTGAGCGCGTCCAAAGCGCCAAACGGCTCATCCAACAACAACACTTTGGGCCGCAAAGCCAGGGCACGGGCAATGGCCACCCGCTGCTTCATCCCCCCGGACAATTGGGCTGGGGGCTTATCTGCGGCATGGCGCAAACCCACCAGATCAATGTGCTCTTCCACGATCTGCTGACGCTCCGCCGGAGAATGGTTTTTAAGAACGGCATTCACCGCCAGCGCAATGTTTTGCCGAACCGTTAGCCAAGGCAAAAGCGAGTAATGCTGAAACACCACCATGCGATCGGGGCCGGGAGCGGTGATGGTATGCCCATCCAAAGCCACGATCCCCCCCGTAGGCAAAGACAGACCCGCCACCATGTTCAATAGGGTGGATTTGCCACAGCCGGAGTGGCCGATTAAGGAGACAAACTCCCCTCGATGGATTTGCAGATCGATCCCTTTCAGGGCAAGGTATTCCTGCCCTCCGGGCAGAGCAAAAGATTTTTCCACCTGCTCCACACTGACCAATACAGACACAGAAAACCTCCCAACCTATCACCCGTCTAGCCTCAAACCAACCACATACTGACAACACATCCAACACATCATTGGTTGGCTATCTTGTTTTGCAAAACAGACATCAGGCGATCCAAAAGCAATCCCACCGCTCCGATGTAGATGACGGCAACGATGATCTCCGTAACGTAGTTCTGCTGGTAGGCATCCCAGATGAAAAAGCCGATCCCCGGCACACCCGACATCACAATCTCTGCGGCAATAATCGCCAGCCAAGACAGGCCAATACCGATGCGCAGACCTGTGAACATGTAGGGCAGGGCTGAGGGCAGCAACACCTTAAAAAAGAAGTCCACTTTGGAGAGCTTGAGCACTTTGGAGACGTTGATGTAGTCTTCCGGGATCTGTCTCACCCCCACAGCCGTGTTGATGAGAATGGGCCAAATTGAGGTAACAAAAATAACGAACAGGGCAGCCGGCTCATTGCGTTGCAAAGCAGCCAAGGAAATGGGCACCCAAGCTAAGGGAGCTACCATGCGCAAAAATTGGAAAATGGGATCCAAAGCTCGGTTGATCCACACACTGCTTCCCACCAAAATGCCCAACGTGATGCCCACCAAAGCGGCACTGCAATAGCCGATGGCCACCCTTTGTAGGCTGGCCAAGGTTTGGCGCAGCAGCCCTTGGTCGAGGTCGCTGTTGCGATACAAAGGATGCAGGATCAGATATCGGCTGCGCTCGTCCATCCACACATCCCAAGGCCCCGGCAGCCGAATTAGGTTGGCACTGGCCAAGAGCTGCCAGATGAGCAGGAATCCAACAATACCCACCACAGGGGGGAGAATCTGATCTCGGTACTTCGCCAAATCGAACTTCGCCGTTGCAGATTTTGCCGGAGAAGAAAGTGTTGTCGTCATAGCTCCTAGAGGAGGATAGGGTTTTACAAGGTTCTCTGTTGTCGCGCTCTCAGAACATTCCAGCCGCAGGGTTCTACAACGTGTTGGAAACAGAGCATGAACTGGGATTGGCCTTGCCTTTTCTTTGGATGGGCAAACACAGGGATTGCAAACTCAACAAAACTCTCACGACAATCAGAAAACTCAGGATTCCTACGGCTATTGAAAGGATGAGCTTGTCCCAGCGAGGCCGGGCCGGCCTCTCAAAAGGAGGATCCCTGAAGAGTTCGCGCGGAACGTGAAGTAGAGCCAACATAGCCGATCCTCAACATAGCATTCAAAGTTATTCAAAAAGTGCGAGGCTCATAGCATCCATCAACTTTCCATCGTTTGGGCAGAAAGCTCGGCACAGCTTTTTTCGACCTCGTGGGATCCCGCAGGTAGGCAGGATCCCTGTCGCGCGAGAGATTCGAACAAGGAAACGGTAAGCCATGGACTTCCTGCGAAAGAAGGTGAGGAACTTGGCCCAATCAAGCTATTCAGCTAGACCCTTTTGATTTTCAGGCTGTTCAGGTAAGCCTGCGGATCCTGTGGGTCAAACACCACACCGTCAAAGAAACGCTCTGTTCCCCGCGAGGTGTTGTTGGGGATGTTCTTCACCCCCAGTGCCTGGGCGGCCTCACGCCAGAGATCTTCACGGTTCACTTCATCCACCAGACGACGGGCAGTATCCAGATCGGGAAGGAAGCGAGCGTGGAAGCCCCAACGCAAGGATTCCGTCAGGAACCAAAGGTCATGGCTCTTATAGGGGTAAGAGACGCTGCCTCGGCCATCTTCCCAGTACAAGGGCCCGGCATTGAAATCTTGAACAGCTGGCTTGCCGTCTCCCAATTCGTAGTTGCCTTGAAAGGGAGGGGTGAGAACTTCAACCGGCACATTCAGGTAGGCACGCCCTGAGAGAATGCGTGTCAGTTCTTCTCGGTTGGCCGGATCATCACACCATTGCTGCGCTTCCATCACCGCCATCAAAACCGCTTGCGTGGCTCTGGGGTTTTGCTCCACCCAGTCGGCGCGAATGGCCAAGTATTCTTCGGGGTGAAAGGGCCAAATCTGTTGAGTAAGAGCCGCCATAAACCCGATCCCATCGGCCACAATCCGGTAGGGCCAGGGATCCCCCGTGCTAAAAGCATCCATGGTGCCATTGCGCATTCCCTGCACCGTTTCGGCAGAGGGAACCGCCAACAGGTCAATGTCTTGATCCGGATCCACCCCCCCGGCGGCAAGCCAGTAGCGGATCCAAAAATCTTGATTGGCGTTGGGGAAGGTATAGGCAGCTTTGAACTTGCGCCCGTTGCTGGCGCTGAAATTTTTGATGTAATCCGCGGCTCCCGAGATATCCAGCCCCAAACCCTTGCCAGCATGCATTCCGGCAATGGCAATCCCGTTGCCTTGGGTGATCAGCTGACACAGAACTGCCATGCGCACCGGCTGATTGTTGGTGATGGCGCCAATGTGGATCATGTGAGGCATCGGCATCTGCCACATGCCGCCGTCAATGCCCCCACCTGCTGAGCCGATGACCACGTTGTCACGGGCTGCCGGCCAACTGGCCTGCTTCAACACCTCTACACCGGTCATGCCATGCTTGTCGAAAAAGCCCTTTTCCTTGGCGATGATCAGGGGGGCAGACTCCACAATCGGTATAAAGCCTAACCTGAGATTGGGGGTTTCTGGGCCGCTGGCCTGGGCAACCCAGTAGCCTGTGCTGGCCCGTGCTAAGCTGCCACTCACGAGTCCACCCACGGTGGCCGCACCCGCAGACAGCAAAAAGTTACGACGTGACGTCATGCTCACCTCATCGAAAGGATATGTGAAGGCAAGATGGAAGCTTTCCGGTTCAAGTCGCCTGACCCATGGATTTCCTTCGTGAAATCTCAAGAAATCCTTAAATCTCAGCTTGGTTGATATCCTAAGGGCAAATAAATATAGAAACAATACAATTATTATTTTGGTAAGCATAGACTTCCGTTTATCATTGTTGCGATGGCTTAGGTCTCAATGGCGTTTCCTCCAACGGCGGCTTGCTCTGGGCAAAACAACTCAACAGATTGGGGATCCCTGCCCCATGCCGGCTATCACTGGGATGGCTGCACAGAGCGGTTTTTTGAGGGCTGGTACAGCCGCGTCACCTTGCCCGGGGATCCGCCCATCAGCTTTGCCTTCATGTACGCCATCGATCCCAAGCGTGGGGGCATGGCTCAGGTGTTGGGGCCAGAGGAGGAGCTGCATTGGCGCACCTTCCCCAATCCCCGCCGCTTTTGGGCCAGCTCAACCCATCTGGCCTTGGGGCACTCAGGGATCCCAGACCCTGGCTGTCGCGGCCTTCAGGATCCCTTCACCTTCTTCCAGCGCACCGCCAGTGGCTACCAATACACCGCCCACCTCAATCAGGGGATTTTGCCGGATCCCTTGGTCTCTGAGCCTATTCGCTGGCTCTACCGCATTCAACCTCGTTTTGCCTATGGGATCCCACCCCGAGCCACCATGGGAGCCTGGTCTTATCTGCCCATCTTTGAGCCGGGCTGGCAGATTCTCATGAGCCACGGCTTGGCCACCGGCTGGGTGGAGTGGAGAGGCAGGCGCTATGCATTTCAGCAGGCTCCCGCCTACGCCGAAAAAAATTGGGGCCAAAGCTTTCCTCGCCGCTGGTTTTGGATCCAGTGCAACGCCTTTCCCCAACATCCCGGCCTTAGCCTCACCTGTGCCGGAGCTGAGCGGCAGGTGCTCACCCGCCCCGAAGAAGTGGCCCTGATCAGCCTGCATGGATGGGGATCCCAGCCCTTTTTGGAATGGCGACCCGGATCCGCTCGGCTGGCCTGGCAAGTGGATCCCTGGGGATCTTGGCGAATCCGGGGAGAGAGCGCCCTCTGGTGTATTCGGCTGGAAGGGCACACGGGACGGCCTGGCCAAACTGTATTCGCCCCTGGCCCAGAAGGGATGCAGCGCAACTGTCGGGATACCCTGGCAGGACATCTGCACCTGCAGCTTTGGCAGCGCAACGGCCAAGTCTGGACGCCGGTGATCAAGACCACCAGCCCCCAAGCCGGCCTCGAAGTGGGGGGAGAAGTCCGGCAACCTTGGCAAGGGCAATGTTAACGCTGGCGGATATCTACACCCCCGCTGGACTTTCCAAAGAACGCTCTTGTGCTAGAATGCCTAAGCCACATTGATAGATGTCCATCTCTGTCTCTGGATAGTACTGGATAGTATCTGAGTAACTATGGACAGATAGTATGGACAGACAGTCAACCGTGGTTGGCCCGCCCCTCTTGCGCCTGTAGCTCAGTGGACTAGAGCACGTGGCTACGGACCACGGTGTCGGGAGTTCAAATCTCTCCAGGCGCGTTTTGGCCCCAGACAGCTTCCGTCTGGGGTATTTACCGTCCCTTGGTTTCGCCTGAACTTGTGCTAGGATTACCCCTATCAAGTCCGCCTTGATGCAGGCGTAGGGAGCCCGAGGATCATGTTTGAACGCTTTACAGAAAAAGCCATCAAGGTGATCATGCTGGCCCAAGAAGAAGCCAGACGGTTAGGTCACAATTTCGTTGGCACCGAGCAAATTTTGTTGGGGTTAATCGGCGAGGGCACTGGGGTCGCCGCCAAAGTTCTCAAGTCCATGGGAGTGAACTTGAAGGACGCCCGTATTGAGGTCGAGAAAATCATCGGTCGGGGATCCGGTTTTGTGGCCGTCGAGATCCCTTTCACTCCCCGCGCCAAGCGAGTGCTGGAACTCTCTCTAGAAGAGGCCCGCCAGCTCGGCCACAACTACATCGGCACTGAGCACCTGCTCCTGGGCCTAATCCGAGAAGGGGAAGGGGTGGCAGCCCGCGTTTTGGAAAACCTGGGGGTGGATCTCTCCAAGGTGCGCACCCAGGTGATCCGCATGTTGGGCGAGACCGCCGAAGTGACGGCGGGGGGGGGATCCTCCAGCCGCACCAAAACGCCCACCCTGGACGAATTCGGCTCCAACCTCACCCAACTGGCCCAGGAGGGCAAGCTGGATCCGGTGGTCGGTCGGACGCGGGAGATCGAGCGGGTGATCCAGATCCTGGGCCGCCGCACCAAGAACAACCCCGTCCTCATTGGCGAGCCGGGGGTAGGCAAAACCGCCATCGCCGAGGGTTTGGCCCAGCGCATCGTGCAGGGGGATGTGCCGGATATTTTGGCCGACAAGCGGGTGATCAGCCTGGATATTGGCTTGCTGGTGGCCGGCACCAAGTACCGCGGCGAGTTTGAAGAGCGCCTCAAGAAAATCATGGATGAGATCCGCAATGCCGGCAACATCATCCTGGTCATCGACGAGGTGCATACCCTGATCGGGGCCGGGGCTGCCGAAGGGGCGATTGATGCCGCCAACATCCTCAAGCCTGCTTTGGCCCGCGGCGAGCTGCAGTGCATCGGCGCCACCACCCTGGATGAGTACCGCAAGCACATCGAGCGGGATGCTGCTCTGGAGCGCCGCTTCCAGCCCATCATGGTGGGCGAGCCGACGGTCTCCGAGACCATCGAGATCCTGTTTGGCTTGCGGGAGCGCTACGAGCAGCACCACAAGCTGAAGATCTCCGATGCGGCCTTGGATGCAGCCGCCAAGCTGGCCGACCAGTACATCTCCGACCGCTTCCTGCCGGATAAGGCCATCGATTTGATCGACGAGGCTGCTTCGCGGGTGCGCCTGATCAACTCTCAACTGCCCCCGGCGGCCCGGGAGCTGGATCAAGAGTTGCGGCGAGTGCTCAAGGAGAAAGACGCTGCGGTGCGGGCCCAGAACTTCGACAAGGCTGGTGAGCTGCGGGATCGGGAGATGGAGATCAAGCAGCAGATCCGCGCCATTGCCGCTGCCAAAAAAGCCGAGGAGAGCAGCCGCAGCGAAATGCCCGAGGTAACCGAAGAGGACGTGGCCCAAGTGGTCAGCGCCTGGACGGGGGTGCCGGTGGCCAAGCTGACCGAGAGCGAGTCAGTGAAGCTGCTGAACATGGAAGAAACCCTGCACCAGCGCATCATCGGCCAAGACGAAGCGGTGCGGGCCATCTCCCGGGCCATCCGCCGCGCTCGGGTGGGGCTGAAAAATCCCAACCGCCCCATCGCCAGCTTCATCTTCTCCGGCCCAACAGGGGTGGGCAAAACCGAGCTGACCAAGGCTTTGGCAGCCTACTTCTTCGGCTCCGAGTCGGCCATGATCCGCCTCGACATGTCGGAATACATGGAGCGGCACACGGTCAGCAAGCTGATCGGATCCCCGCCGGGCTATGTGGGCTACAACGAGGGGGGTCAGCTCACCGAGGCGGTGCGGCGTCGCCCCTACACGGTGGTGCTTTTCGATGAGATCGAGAAGGCGCACCCGGATGTGTTTAACCTATTGCTGCAAATCCTGGAGGATGGCCGCCTGACCGATGCCAAAGGCCGCACGGTGGACTTCAAGAACACCCTGATCGTGATGACCTCTAACATCGGCTCGAAGGTCATCGAGAAGGGCGGCGGCAGCCTCGGCTTCGAGTTCAACACCAACGACGAGGATGCCAACTACAACCGCATCCGCAACCTGGTGAATGAGGAGCTGAAGCAGTACTTCCGTCCGGAGTTCCTCAACCGCGTGGACGAGATCATCGTCTTCCGGCAACTGACCAAGGATGAGGTGAAGCAGATTGCCGACATCCTGCTCAAGGAAGTGTTTGACCGCATGACGGAGAAGAAAATCCGCCTTACGGTCAGCGACCGCTTCAAAGACTTGGTGGTGGAGGAGGGGTATAACCCCAGCTACGGGGCACGCCCGCTGCGCCGCGCCATCCAACGCCTGCTGGAAGACATCCTGGCGGAAGAGATCCTGACTGGGCATGTCCGGGAGGGATCGGAGGTGCTCATCGATGTGGATGAGGAGCGCAAGCCCAAGGTGCTGGTCACGGAGCCGGAGCGGGTTCTCTTGCCTCAAGGGGCGGAGTAAAGCTGGCTTTGAGAGGTCCTCAGACTGCAAGGGATCCGTTGGGATGCTGCGGATCCCTTGTGGTCCTCAAGTGTTGTTTTTCTGGTGTTTTTCAGTTGAACAGACCCAGGCGTAGGAGATCTCTGGCATGGTGCAATCGACCTACTACTACTATGGCGGCGCTCCGGTTCGTACCCCACCCCCAGATTTGGCTTCGCTGCTGCTGCAGGAGCGCATTGTCTACCTGGGCTTGCCCCTTGCAGAGGAGTCGAATGCCAACGTCACCAAGCTGATCATCGAGCAACTGCTGTATCTGCAGTACGAGGATCGGGAAAAGCCGATCAAGATGTACATCAACTCGACGGGCACCTATAACTACGACACAGCGGCCTTTGCCATTCTGGACACCATGAACTACATCAAGCCGCCTGTGCATACTATCTGCATCGGCAATGCCATTGGGATGGCGGCCATGTTATTGGCAGCAGGAGCCAAAGGATTTCGGGCCAGTCTGCCCAATGCCACGATCGTGCTCCACCAGCCCTATGGGGGCACCCGTGGACAGGCCAGCGACATCGAAATTCGCACCCGCGAGATTCTGACTTTGCGCAACATGATGCTGGAGCAACTGTCCCGCAGCACGGGCCAGCCTATGGAGCGCATCAAGAAGGACACGGAGCGGCTGTTTTTCATGACCCCAGAAGAGGCCAAAGCCTACGGCCTCATCGATCAGGTGCTGACCAGTTCCAAAGGCGTGCCGAAGTTGGCAACAGCCAAAAACTGAAGCAGAGGGATCCGTCGATGGTTCAAGTTCCCGTACAGCCTTTGACGGTGGGGGAGTACCTACGCCTCACGGACGGGCTTTATGAAGGACGGGTTGAACCTGAAGACGGGTCCATTCGGGAAGCCGAGGAGCGTATGAACACCCTCATTGAGCTGTTTCTGGTTGCGGAATTGCCCAAGTTTTTGCCCATCCAACGCCTGAGCTTGGGCCAAGTTGAGGTCGAAGTGCCCGCAGCCAAGGCTCGGTTTCGCAATCCAGAGGTGATGGCTTTGCATCCCGCTATGTGAGCTTGCTGGGAAACGGTTGCGGAATCCTTGCCTGCACATGCCCCTGCCGCTGTTGGTGGTGGAAGTCGTTTCCCCCGGAGTAGACAATGAAAAACACGATTATCAAGACAAGCGCAAAGATTACGCTGCCCGTGGGATCCCGGAATACTGGATTGTGGATCCAGCCAAGCAGTCCGTTTCCGCGGTGCGCTGGGTTGGCGGAGAATACGAAGGCGAGGTCAAAACTGGATCTGGACGCATTGTTTCCTCGGTTTTGCCCCAGCTGGATTTGAGCGCGGAAGATATCTTACAAGCGCGTCGTTCTGTGTTTCATACTTTGCCAGGAGAAACTTATGCCGATTGGAGTGCCTCGGGTTCCCTACCGTTTGCCCGGCGAGCCCTATAGCCAGTGGATTAGCCTTGACGATCGCCTGTACCAAGAGCGGATTTTGTTTATCGGCGAGCCCATTGACGATAGCTTGGCCAATACCATCGTGGGGGTGATGCTCTACCTCAACTCGCAGGATCCGCAAAAGGACATTGTGATGTACATCAATTCTCCCGGTGGCTCTGTGACGGCGGGCATGGCCATCTACGACACCATGAACCACATCAAGCCAGATATCGTTACGGTTTGCGTGGGCCAAGCAGCTTCAATGGGAGCCTTTTTGTTGGCTGCTGGCACCAAGGGCAAGCGGTTTGCCCTGCCCCACTCCCGCATCATGCTGCACCAGCCTTCGCTGGGCACGATCCAAGGCCAAGCCAGCGACATTGAAATTCGCGCCCGCGAAACTCTGCGAGTCAAACGACGCATGAACGAGATCTTGGCGCAAACCACCGGCCAACCGCTGGAGAAAATCGAGCGGGATGTGGAGCGAGACTTTTACCTCTCGGCCACGGAAGCTCAGGCTTACGGCATCGTGGATCGGGTGATCCAAGAGCGCTCGGAAGCCATGGCCAGCTAAAGGGATCCCCCCCTTTCCCCCAGCAACAGGTCGAGGGGTTGGGAAAGGTTGGGAGGGATCCCTTCAAGGGGTGGAGTTCAGTGGACAACGCTAGGAGAACCGGTCGGATGGGCCAACGGCTCTGGAGTGCAGGACTGGGCTGCTGCGCGGGTCTGCTGCTGCTTTGGCCGGAAGCTTGGGCACTGCCCCCTGCCGATGAGATCCCGGAAGAGGTGTTGCGGGCCCAGCCAGATTTGCGGGCTCGCTCTCCGGTCGATAATCAGCCCCTCACCGCCGCCGAAGCTCTAGAACTCCAGGAAGCCTTGGCAGCTCGGCCCGAAACCGGATCTGTCTCTCCAGAGGTGGAGCGGCTGATCTTTTTGCTCAGGCTGCGCAAAGGGTTTCGAGATCTGTTTCCCTTCCTGTTTTGAAGGTTCAGACCTGAAGAGGAGCCGGTGGGATCCCTTTTTGGTAGCGGTAGGGTCCGGCGCGGGATCCCCAGGTTTGTTGGCCAGTGGCGGCGTCAAAGCCCCGATCCCAGGTGATGAATTCGCTGGGGGTGAGGTCGAACTCGATGTGGATATAGGTGCTATCCCCGGGGTTCAGACGACATTCTCCACCTGGCAGCATTTCGCCGTGGTAGCAGTCTGGGCGCTTTTCCACCAAAATGCGACAACCGGGCAAATGCTCCAGGTCGGCCAAGGAGAGCTGCGCCAAGCGCTGCGGATCCTGAGAGGCACCTGCCCAAGCTGCTTGATCCCGCAATTTGTAGTTCTCGATCCGCAAGGGATCCCCCAATACCTGGAGCACCCGGCTGCGATAAAACTGGCCCGGCGTGTGCTGGTTAAATTGCTCGGTAAAAAAGCCGATCCCCTCCGAGAACAGGTGGGGAAGGCGCACGTACCAAAGGCTGACCGGCACAAACCACACCGGCTCTGCCATCGCCTGGGTGCGGTTGCTGTAGTAGCCCTCCAGCCAGTTGGCCAGGGTGTGCAAGTCGGAAGCGGATTTTTCGTCTACCATAGGGAGCTATGACAAAACTTACCCCCAGCTCTAGCTATAGCATTGCCCTGCGCATTCGCCTGCTCAACCAGCCGGGAGCCCTAGCCCGCGTCACCCAGGCCATTGCGGAAGTGGGAGGCAGCCTCAGCCAGATCGATCTCATCCACCAATCGGCAGCAGAAACGGTGCGAGAAATCTGTGTAGATGCCGTCAGCAGCGAGCATGCTCAGCAAATTTACACCGCCGTTGCCTCCTTGGCCAATGTGAAGGTGGAGCGGGTGGTGGACCGCACCTTTGAGCTGCACCGCGGGGGAAAGCTGCAGGTGGTGGCCAAAAGCCCCCTGGAGAGCGCCGCCGATCTGGCCATGGCCTACACGCCGGGGGTGGGGCGGGTTTCCCTAGAAATTGCTGCCAACCCCGCCGCGGTCTATGAGTACACCATCAAGGGCAACAGTGTAGGCATTGTAACCGATGGCAGTGCGGTGCTGGGCTTGGGGAATGTCGGCCCGGAGGCAGCTTTGCCGGTGATGGAGGGGAAGGCGGCGCTGTTCAAGCGCTTTGCCGATATCGATGCCTTTCCTCTGTGCCTGGCCACTCAGGAGGTGGGGGAAATTGTAGAGACGGTGGTGCGCCTGGCGCCGGGATTTGGCGGCTTTAACCTGGAAGACATCAGCGCCCCTCGCTGCTTTGCCATTGAGTCTCAGCTCAAGGCCCGCCTCAACCTGCCGGTGTTTCACGACGATCAGCACGGCACCGCCATTGTGGTGCTGGCGGCGCTGCTGAATGCCCTGAAAGTGGTGAAAAAGAGCCTAGACGAGGTGCGCATTGTCCTCAACGGGGCCGGGGCAGCCGGCATTGCCGTGACGCAACTGCTGCGGCGGGCCGGGGCAGCCCACATCCTGGTCTGCGACCGCCAAGGGATCCTTAGCCGCTCCCGTTCCGATCTCACCCCCGAGAAGGCGGCCATTGCCGTCGAGGAGAAGGGATCCCTGGCGGAAGCCTTGGTGGGAGCGGATGTGTTTATTGGGGTGAGCGTGGCCAATGCCCTGACAGTGGAGATGGTAGAAAAAATGGCACCGGATCCCATCGTCTTTGCCCTGGCCAACCCGGTGCCCGAGATCCAGCCGGAGCTGGTGGGCAATCGGGTGGCAGTGATGGCCACGGGCCGCAGCGACTACCCCAACCAAATCAACAACGTGCTGGCCTTTCCGGGCGTGTTTCGCGGCGCCCTCGACTGCCGCGCCAAGCAGATCAACACCGAGATGTGTGTGGCTGCCGCTCAGGCCATTGCTGCCTTGATCCCTGCCGAAGAGTTGGATCCCCAGTGGATCATCCCCTCGGTCTTCGACGGGCGGGTGGTTCCTCAGGTGGCCGCTGCGGTAATCCAGGCTGCCCGCCAAACCGGCGTGGCCGGGATCCCTTGAGGGCTACCTAGGGCACCAGGTGACAAGCCACAAAATGCCCCGCGCTCACCTCGCGAAAGGCCGGGGGTGGATCTTGGCCTGTTCCTTCCCTGGGGGGAACTCACACCAGACGACCCAAGCGCTCCCGCAACTCAGCGGCGGCCTGCTCCAGGTGCTCAGGGGTGTAACCGGTGGTCTCTACCCTGACAGCAAGGTGGGTGTCCTGGCTCTCGTGGAGGTGGATCCACAGAATGTGGCGGCCGTCCTCTGTTTTGCGGTTTGCAGCTTTGAGGCTGTTTTTGGGGGCAGAGTAAGCGTGCGGGTCGTAGCGGACCAGATCCACCCAGGGAATGTCTCGCAGGAGTTTTTCCACCTTGACCCAGCTGCGAGGACGGTGGTGGCTGCTGTCGACCTGCAGCTGGATGACTTCGGAGCGAGGTCGGCCTGAAAAGGACTCCGTCCCGCTGGCGCGATCGGGAAGACCTGCCCGAGGGATCCGGGGCTGAACTTCCGGCTGTAGGTAGGGCAGGTAGACCAAAGACTTGTATTGCTCATGGATGTAGCAAACTGGGATCCCCAATTGGCTGCCCACCACAGCCATGATCATGGCTTGGGCTTTGAACCCACCGGTGGCGGCAAAGGTGACGATCCCCTTGGCGCTCTCTGCCAACTGTTTCAACAGCTCGGCCATCCGCTCCAGAGAGGATCCCTCTAGCTCGTAGTCGATGCCGGGAAGGGGCACCAGAGAAACCTGTTGTTGGCCCAGTTCTCTTTCAAAGAAGAGCTTCAAAATCCGGGCACACTCCAGCCCATTGCGGAGTGCAGCAGAACCAAAGCATCGCCGGGGGTGGGATCCAGGCGGTAGTAGGTGTTGGTTAAGGACTCCGTCCCGCTGGCGCGATCGGCGCTGATCAGCTCCAGATCGGTTCTTTTCATCCAGGCCAGCGCTTGCTCCGGATCCCCGATGGTTTTTTGTCCCACCCAGGGGCGCTGCGGCTGCAGGTCTTTGTCAAGGTTGGTGAGCAAGGAGGTGCCCACAGTCATGATGATGGTCTGCATGATAGGCGGTTAACTCAAATTTTTCGAGAGCTCTGTCTTGCTTTGCGCCCAGAGCAGCTGGACTTTGCCGATTCTGCTATCTTCTCTGATATCTTCAAATCTGGAAAGTAACTTCGTTGCCCTTGATGTTGGTGATGGTGGCCTTCAGTTTTTGACCAATCTGGAAGCAGGCTTGGCGGGCCCGCTGTTGGGTCTAGTCTTGTGGGTATTGGTTGTTTTGCTGTGGTCTGTCCTGCTGGGGCTCGTTTGCCGCGCCTTGGGGAACGGCGTCCCTGCGACCAGAGTGGCTGTTGGGCTGGGATCCCTGGTGTGGCGGAGTCTCGCCAGCAGGCATCCCCCCATTCCCGTAGTAGCGGGCCATGCCTAGCCCAGGATCTGCAGCACCTCTGCCGGCCTGTCCTGTAGGGCTACATCTTCAGAGACTACCGCAAGTGGAACATTCATACTGAACAGTATCTGCGCGACCTTTGCTTCGAGACTGTTGAAGAATCTAATCACATCAAAATTCGGTTTTATGGAGATCCGCGCTATCAAATCGTTATGGCTAAAACTCCTGGCGACTGGAGGGCTGGCCGCAATATTTCAAGGACTCCGTCCCGCTAACGCGATCGGGATATTCGCAACCTCATTTTTGGCCTTTGAGATCCTGAAACGAATAAAGTTTAGTTGCAAACCTAACTTTCTCAGGGGGCACGCAGCTGAGAAAAGTTGAACCGAGTCCTGATAGGCTGAAGAAAAGTTGGGATCCCTGCCATGTTCTACCTGCCGGTCTCGCTGCTGTTGTTTTTCATGCTGGTGTTGCTGCTGCCTTTCCTCTGGCTGGGGCTGGCAGTGGATGTGGTGGCGCTGGCGGTGGGAAAGCTGGGGTTCTCGCGGGAGGGAGCGCTGTTACTGCTGCTGGCCATCCTGGTGGGCAGCTCGGTCAATATTCTCCTCTATCGGGTGAAATGCGAGGTGACGCTGGTAGAAGACCTAGCTAGCTTGTGGATGCGGCAGTTCTGGGGGATCCCTTTGACCAAGCTTTCCCAGGAGACGGTGATTGCCTTAAACGTGGGCGGGGGGCTGATCCCGGTGCTCTTGGCCCTATACCAATTTGGGCGGGCCGATAGCGTGCTGATCCTGGCGGTAACGGCGCTGGTAACCTTGGTCAGCTACTATGCTTCCCACGTGGTGCCCGGCAAAGGACTCCGTCCCGCTGGCGCGATCGGCATTCAGATGAATCCTCTAATTGCCCCAGCTACAGCAGCCTTGGCCGCTTTGTTCTGGGCTGGGGATCAGGCGCCAGCGGTGGCCTTTGCCGGCGGGGTTTTGGGTACCCTTATCGGGGCGGATCTCCTGCACTTGCCGGAGGTGTTGCGGCGCAATTGCTCAGGCATTCTCAGCATTGGCGGGGCCGGGGTTTTCGATGGTATTGCCCTCTGTGGCTTGTTTGCCCTGCTGCTGAGCTAAACCAGCAAATAGGTAAGGGAAAGGGTGATGGATTGGGCGGGATCCAGCCAACGCAAGTCGGGATCCCCTAAGGACTCCGTCCCGCTGGCGCGATCGGAGGCACGCTGAGTCAACTCCTCGAGGAGCGTTTGCGTCCATTCCAGCGGCCCATTGAGCAACATCGGCGAACGGGCTACCCCCAGTTTGCGGGCCATAGCCTTGAGGGCTTCCAAGCTGGCGGACAGGGGGCGGGTGCTGGCCACAAACAACAGCTCCGTCAGCCCTTGGGCATGACAGGTGAGCAAGTCAGAGCTCACAGCAGAGCGCAGCTCGCCATCGACCTCCGGCAAGGGTGGCAAAGTTAAACTGCTCTTGGCTTCCAAGCGAAGAGGTGTGGTGAAGTTGTCCTGAGGCAGGGGGGCCAGCAGGTGCAGTTGTCCGGTCGGGTCGATCAGCAACAGGTAGCCGAACAGATGCTGATCGCTGTTGTTGCAAAGGGTGAGATGCAAGGGATCCCCCCGCATAAACCGTTGCATACCCACCTCAGCAGGAGCGGAAGTTGCGGACTGGACAAGGCGTGCCGCCAACGAGGGAGCTAAGGACTCCGTCCCGCTGGCGCGATTGGCAGCTTCACCTTTGACAGCCAACTCCGCCACCACTGCCAAGGAAGAGGAAACCGCATTGAGGGTGGTGCGCAAACGTTTGGCAGCCAGCAGATGGGCAAGACGGGGAGCTAACCGCTGGACGGCCATTGCTGCGGCTTCTCCTGCCGGGCCACAAGAATTCAGGAGCAATTCTCGCCCCGGCCAGAACAGGCTGTAGCTGTTCACTTCCAGAGGCTTGAGCAGGGTATCCGACCGTTCGCGCCAGCGGGACGGAGTCCTAAAAGCAGTGGCCATTTCCGGGGTGATGCGGCCCAACAAACAGTCCACCTGTCGCTCGCGGGGGTTGGCCGTTTCCATCCAGCTGTAGCCGGCAATGGCATTGGTCAGATCCACCTTTTCAATGCGGCCCAGGTTCTCCTCTAGGCCAACCAAAAGCTTGAGCGTGCTGGAGAGGCCGCGCAGCTGCTCCCGCAAAGGTGTGCCCACAGGGGGAAGCTGCCCTTCCGGACTGGCCATCTGAACCTGAGCCAACAGCCCACTGCGAGAACGCATGAGCAGCGGCGTCGGCGAAGAGGCGGAAGGATCGGCGGGAATGGGAACCAAAAGAGTACCCGGCTGCAAACCACACAGGGCCGCCGATGGGATCCCGCCCAACCACACCTGAGCCCGATTTCCCTTCACTTCTTGGACTACCCCGCTGACCCCTGCCGGTGTGGGCATGAGAAAATAGGGATGGATGTGTCGAGCAGTGTCTTGGCCTTCCAAGGTGGGGCGTTGGCAGGCGAAGAGGCCCAGCTCCCGCCGGCTGACCACCTGGTTAAAGGCCACCAGCAGACGGGTGGCAGGCGTGGTTTCCCACAGGTACTGCGTCAGCAGATAGGTGAGTACCCCGGCATAGAATCCCGGCCAAGCAGCTTCTGCTGCCAAGTCTTGCGGGGTGGTGGCCGAAATCAGCAAGCCCTTGGGCGGAGACGGCCAAACCCGCTGCGGCTCCGATCGCGCCAGCGGGACGGAGTCCTTGGAGTCCGAGATCGCGGCTGGGGGACGGGAACGCAGTTGCAAGTTGCCTCGCACCGACGGCGAGACATAGGTAAAGCCACAGTCCAGAAGGGTGGTGATCTGGGCAGTGCCCAAGCCTTCCAAAAGCCGGAAAAAGCTGTCTAGCTCCATTGCTGCCACTCCCTCAGAGCCAGACAACAGCAGCACCGGCTGCCAACAGTTGGGCGTGGATCCCAGCCGCCACTGGCCATAGCCGCTAAACTGCACCACTACCGTTTCAGCCGTGTGACCTTGACCCCCCAAGTGCTCTGCAAAGGCCGATTGGATCCCAGCCGGCGTGGCTGCCCCATCGGTAAGGGTGAGAATGTCTGCCGGGTCAAAACCAAAGCGATAGAGGAGTAGCTCCCGCTGCAACTCCACATCTGTCAAACACCCTTGTAGCGCGGATCCCTCGCCAAGGTAGCGGTTAATACCGATGAGAACAGCCAGCTTGCGGGAGCCAGCCGCCAAAGCTTGCCCATATCGCTCAGCCCGGCCCCTCAACCAGCCAGGGGATAGGCCAAGACCGGCAGCAACCAGGAGGAGTTTTTGCAGAAAAGACCGCCTTTCCATGTTGACCCTCTGGGCTGACCCCCGGCCCAACGACTACCCCATCGGCCGGCGAGCCACAGCTAAACTTTGCACTGGAATCTGTTGCTGCCTATTTCAGGATATCCCCATCCACACAGCTTTTTCCCGAGATCGAGTGACAGTTTTTGGCGTTTTCTTTGCATTCCTTATCAATCAAACCTCCGCTACTTCCCATGGGGATCCCACGGCAGCGCTCTTCTGTCAGACAAGTCCGTCAGACAGGAGGGAAAGTGTGAGGAAGTCAATACTCAGCGGTTCAGGAAATAGGGCAAGCAAGCCCCACGCTCCGGCCAATGGAAGCGGACGAAGGGAACCAAAATGAACCCAGCTATCCCCAGACAGAACAGGCCAAAGTAGAGGTGGAAAGCCCCGACTGGATCAGCTGGTTCCATCCTTCCCCCTCCTAGGGATCCCAGCGCTAAAGCCAAGAGATTGTTCAAGGCATGAGCCAAGACAGGCAAGGTCAGGGAGCGGGTCTGCAGGTAGAACAGGCCCATCACCAGGCCGAACACCGTCAACCCGACGGGGTTGGGGTGCAGCAGGCCAAATACCCCAGAAGAAGCCAGCAGACCTCTGGAGAGGCCCCACTTGAGGCCCCAGCGGTGTAGCAAGATGCCGCGAAACAGCCACTCCTCCGTTATGGGGGCCACCACCCCAATCGAGAGCCAGCGCAACCCCTGATACATCTGCGGCCAGGCCGTTTCCCTATCCTCTTCCCCCAGTGAGTGCAGCATCGACTCCGCCAGCTCTGGTGCAAGCCAAGATATCAGGTAGATCATCAGTAAAGTTGTGCCGATGGAGAGCACTACCAAAGCCGGCACCACCCGCAGCAGGGATCCCCAAGGAATAGCAGCCCGCCAGTTGCCCCACAGCCGTCTCATCTGCAGATGGGCTTGCTGCCCCCGTCGCCAGCTCCAGATACAGGTGAGGACAAATGTAGCGCAATAGACAAAGTCGGCCAGCAGAGGATCGTCAGATGGGAGATGAAACAGCTGGGCCAAGGCGATGGCTCCCAAGCCTACCCCCAGGTTGATCACCAAGAAGGCCAACAGCACGTGGCGCGCCTTAAGGGCTGCAAATCCGGTCACACTCGGCTCGGCAGGCCGTAGAGGGGGGGATCCAGACACAAAGGCAGAGATCGCGGTTTTCCCATTTTAGGTTTGGCGGGGATCCCCAGAGGTGGGCTGCTGTCAACTCCTCAGGGAGAAGACTGAAGATCCTTATTCCGAAGGTTCGTCCCGCCTTTTCAAACCCAATCGAGCAGGCCGGTGGCTGTCTCCGAGGGTCGCCAGGCTGAGCCAGCAAGTTAAGATGTGTTACGGAATCCGTTGGGGCATCTATGGGCGCAACACCGGTAGTGACAATAGCAGCGAGGCAGGATGGCTTGGGTTCTGGGGCTGTCTCCATCCCTCCGGCAGATCTGGGGGTGGTTCCTGAGCCAAGCTTGCGTTACGACCCAGAGCAGTTGGCCAAGCAATATCGAGGGCGCTGGGATCTGGTGGTGCGGCGCCTGTTTCAGTTGATCACCCCCTTTTTGGGCTTGTTGGCCTGGGTGTTTTGGGATCGCTGGCGGGGAGTAGAACTGAAGAATCGCCCGAAACATGCGGCCCGGCTACGGGAGATCCTCACGGAATTGGGGCCGACAGCCATCAAAATCGGCCAAGCCCTCTCCACCCGTCCCGATCTGGTTTCGCCCCTGTTTCTGGAGGAGCTGGCCAAACTGCAGGATGAGCTGCCCCCCTTCGAGAATGCCATTGCTTTTGCCCTCATCGAGTCGGAGATCGGCAAACCCGTAGACAAAATCTTTCGAGAGATCAGCCCTGAACCGATTGCCGCCGCCAGCTTGGGGCAAGTGTACCAGGCCTACTTGCACAGCGGGGAGAAAGTCGCCGTCAAGGTGCAGCGGCCCGACTTGATTGGGCGCATCTCTCTCGACATGTATATTGTCCGCAGCCTGGCCGCCTGGGCCAAACGCACTTTCCGCCGCATCCGCAGCGACCTGGTGGGCATCGTCGATGAGTTTGCCGGGCGCCTCTACGAAGAAATGGACTACACGCAGGAGGGCCGCAATGCCGAGCGGTTCCTGGCGCTGTACCGTCACCCCTCCATCTACGCTCCCAAAATTTACTGGGAGTACACCCGCACCAAGGTGCTGACGATGGAGTGGATTGATGGCATCAAGCTGACTCAGGTTGACAAAATCGCTGCTGCGGGGCTGGATGGACGGCACTTGATCGAGATCGGTGTCAATTGCTCCCTCAAGCAGCTTTTGGAAAATGGCTTTTTCCACGCCGATCCCCACCCGGGCAACCTCTTGGCCATGTACGACGGGCGGCTGGCCTATATCGATTTCGGCATGATGAGCACCATCGCGCCCCATCAGCGCTACGGCCTGATCAAGGCGATTGTGCATTTGGTAAACCGAGACTTTGCCGGGCTGGCCCAAGACTACGTGGACTTGGAGTTCCTGGATCCAGATACCGACCTGACTCCCATCATCCCTGCTCTGGAAGCTGTCTTCGCCGAAGCGATGGGCAAATCGGTCTCCGAACTGAATTTCAAGAGCATCACCGATCGGCTCTCGGGGGTGATGTACGACTTTCCCTTTCGAGTTCCCGCCTACTACGCCTTGATCATCCGCTCTTTGCTCACCCTGGAAGGGATCGCCATCGGCCTGGATCCCAACTTTAAGGTGTTGAGCGTGGCCTATCCCTACGTGGCTCAGCGCCTGCTCACCGACCCGGCCCCGGAGCTGCGCGTATCTCTGCGGGAGCTGCTGTTTAACCAGGGGCAATTTCGCTGGAACCGCCTGGAGAACCTGCTGCGCAACGCCGTCAACAGCGAGGATTTTGATCTACAGGGATCCCTGGAAAAGGCCGTTGATTTTATCTTTTCTGAGCGGGGCGCTTTCCTGCGGGAGCGCCTAGTGGATGTGCTCTTTTCCAGCTCGGGATCCCAGGGTGGCTCAGATGGCTTGGCTCATTTGCAGCGTCTGTGGGAACTCCTCAGCAGCAACCCGAGCTTTCAGCCGCTGCAGCTTCTGCCGATTGTTGCCAAGGTGGCTGCCAAACCGGAAGCTCAACAACTGGGCCGTCAATTGGCCTCCCGCTGGTTGCAACGCTCGGCAGCCCGCCTCATCCGCGACCTGCTGTTGCCGGATACAGAAAAGCCCAGTTCACCCTCTTCCCTCAACGGGCGTGGCGGGATCCCTGGGCCAGCAACCTCTGCTTCTACCGCTCAACTTCCCCTTCCGGCCTAGCTCAGGTGCTCTTGGGGGGCAGTATCGCTGTTGGGGTTAACAGAGGCCAGAGCCAGCGTAATCCACTCGGAAAATTCATCGCGGCGGAAAACCTGGGGGCGGGAGCGGGGGCCAAAACGCAGCAGGCTGGGCATGCCGTGCTCCTTGAGTCGAGACTGTAGCCAGGTGCCCACACCGGTTTTGCCATCGTTGGGCATTTCGGTTTGGAAGTCACTGTACATCAACAACAACTGGCTGCGAGATTGGAGCACCGCATTCTCTTGAATTAACTTCGGCAAGGAGAGATGGGTGGCTGAGACTGCCCCTTTGCTCCCTTTGGCCGATTCACGACGACGGTCGCGCGGGCGCGGGTTAGTGCTTTCACGGCTCTTGCGGGTTTTGGGTTCACTAGGCATAGAATCTCCTAAACGACAGAGTGCTCCCCAACGGGGGTTAAAGCGGGAACTCGCAGGCCAAAAGCCGAGCCCGCTGTGAAAGTGGCTCGATGGGTACAGTTCTGGAGCAATCGCTGAGAAGAGGGACACCTGCTCTTGAGTAAGCGAAGAAGAACTGCTCTGAGCCGGCACGAAAGGCTGGGATCCCTTCGGCGCAACAGCAGTCCACAGCGGGCCGAGCTCCTGCCAATACATCCAAGGCCTGCCCTTGTTTTTCCTGTCGGAGGCCAGTTTGGCTACCACGAATCCGCAGGGCAAGCAAGCCCGGATGTTACCCCTATATTGACTTAAAAATGGACAAGTGGACAGTCCCTGGCCGAGAATTTAGCTGCTGCGGCGGGAGCTTCGGAAGGAACTAGGCTTGCCCGCCGGTGGCGAGTATCGCTGAGCTACGGGAGCAGCCTCCTACTACACCTGGAAGCGGTTGTTGGTGGTGTCCAAAAAGGAGTTTCACTGGCTTACTGAGATACTATGCGCATTGCCATTGTCGGGTTGGGGTTGATTGGCGGATCCCTGGCCCTCAAACTGACCGAAAAGGGATATTCCGTCTGGGGGATAAGTCGCAACCCGGCCACCTGCAAACAGGCTCTGGAACGGGGTGCTGTCCAAGGCTGTGGAACCGAGTTGGCCCAGTTGGCCCGCTTTGACCCTCAAAGGGTGCTGATCTGTACCCCTCTGGAGCAGGTGTTGGCCACGCTAGCCGCCCTGGTGCCTTATTTGTCGGCAGAAACCGTGGTGAGCGATGTCGGCTCGGTTAAGCAGCCCATCGTTGCTCCGGCAACCGAATTGTGGCCCTGGTTTGTGGGGGGGCACCCCATGGCCGGCAAAAGCCTGCAAGGGATCCAAGCGGCAGAAGCTGACTTGTTTCGGGGGCGGCCCTACGTGCTCACTCCCATCGCCGAGACCCAACCTCAGGCTCTCGATGCGGTGAAAGAACTGATTGCTGCTGTTGGCGCAGAAGCTGTCCTCACGGATCCCGCCCGCCATGACCGAGCGGTGGCCTGGATCAGCCATTTGCCAGTTATGGTCAGCGCCAGTTTGATCGCAGCGGTTAGCCAAGAAGGGGATCCCGCGATTCTGGAATTGGCCCGCACTTTGGCCAGCAGCGGATTCCGCGATACCAGCCGTGTTGGCGGAGGGATCCCGCAATTGGGTTTGGAGATGGCCCGCCACAACCGGCAGGCGCTGCTGACTGCCCTGAGCAGCTACCAAGCTCAGCTGCGACAGATAGAGCAGTTGATCGATGGCGAAAGGTGGGACGAATTGCTCCTGGTGCTGCAACGAGCTCAACAGGAATGGCAGCAGTTCCCCGTCAACCATCCTCGCGGAATTCCTCACAACCTGCGCGGTGGGAATGGACAGTAGACGTACTCCCCCAAGACTGGGGATCCCAGGGGGGCGGGGGAGTTCATGCTACCTTGAGCTTATGTGGACAGATCGAGCTTATGTTGAGCACGGCTCAGCTTTGGCTTTACCAACTGGAACAATGGGCAACTGAGCTGGTTCAGTTTCAACTGCAGCACCTTTCTCCCGTTAGTCTGTTGGTGGTGGGTCTGGCGGGCTTGCTCACCAGTCTTTCCCCCTGCACGCTGTCTATGCTGCCGGTGACCATCGCCTACATCGGCGGCTACACCCCCGCTTCTGAGGAAACGGCTGGGGAAGGGCGGCTGCAGGTCTGGGCTCAATCCCTGGGTTTTGCGGCTGGCATGGCTTTTACCCTGACCCTGCTGGGTTTGTCGGCAGCTTTGCTGGGTCGCGTTTACGGACAAACGGGATCCTTTGGGCCCACTGTGGCGGGGGGAATTGCCATCTTGATGGGGCTGAACTTGTTGGAGGTGCTCCCCCTGCGTTTTCCCGATGGGTTTAACCGCCTCGAGATCCCCGGGAAATGGCCCAGGTTAGGCCGGGCAGTGTTGCTGGGGTTAACCTTTGGCCTGGTGGCCTCTCCCTGCAGTACGCCGGTTTTGGTGGCTTTGCTGGCTTGGGTTTCCACCACAGGGCAGCCATGGGTAGGGGGTGGGCTGTTGCTGGCTTACGGGCTGGGGTTGGCCTTTCCCCTGCTCCTGGCGGGGGTGTTTACCGGAGCGGTGAAGCAACTGTTGGCCTTGCGGCGCTGGTCGGGCTGGCTCACCTACGCCAGTGGGGTGATGTTGGTGGGGTTCGGCAGCGTAACAATCTTGTCGGCTTGGGCCTAAGGGATCCCTGCTTCTGCAGGCTAAGATGGGGCTACACCTACAGCACCCTGTTGGGGACTGCACCTTGCCTGGCAAGAGCAGCGGTCTGAATCTTGAGCCGACAAACTTCTCATGGTCATATACTCTCTCCCGCTTGCCCGCTGGGTTTCCTCGCTGCGGCGGTACTTTCGTCATGAGCTGCTGCCGCTGCTGGCGGATCTGCGCCTGGCCATTGGCCTTTTGTTGGCGATTGCGGTTTTGAGCGCCACCGGCACGGTAATTGAGCAAGAGGAAACAGCGGCTTTTTATCAAGCCCACTATCCGGAGCATCCGGCCCTGTTTGGCTTTCTCACGTGGCGGGTGATCCTGAACTTGGGATTGGATCACGTCTACCGCACCCCTTGGTTTCTGGCCATTTTGATCCTGTTCGGCAGCAGCCTTATCGCCTGTTCCTTTACGCGCCAGTGGCCAATGCTCAAGGTGGCTCGCCGTTGGAGCTATCTCACCCGTCCGCAGTCTTTTCAGCGCCTGCCCTTTTGGACGTATCTGCCCCAACAATCCTTACAAGGGCTGCCGCAGCAGTTGCGTCGACAGGGCTATCTGGTGTTTCAGGAGGGCCATTACCTCTACGCCCGCAAGGGGTTAATCGGCAGGATCGGCCCCATCTTGGTGCATGTCAGCATGCTGCTGATCTTGCTGGGGGCGATTTGGGGCAGCATTAGCGGCTTCAAGGCCCAAGAACTCATTCCCAGCGGCGGCGTGGCTTCTATTCAACACTTGACCGGAGCAGGGGATCTGGCTCGCGCTCACTTGCCCACCTGGCAAATTCGGGCCAATCGCTTCTGGATTGACTACGCTGCCGATGGCCGTGTCAAGCAGTTTTATTCCGACCTCTCGATCTTGGATCAGGGTCAGGAGGTTAAACGTCAGACCATTTCCGTCAACCATCCTCTCTCCTACCGGGGTGTGACCCTTTACCAAGCCGATTGGAGCATCGACAGCATCCGCATCCGCATCAACAATAGCCCCTCTTTTCAAATCCCGGTGGTGCCGGTGCGCACCGAGGCAGGCAACAAACTCTGGGGCGCTTTTGTGCCCACCCAGCCGGACATGAGCCAGGGCCTCACGCTGCTGCTGCCGGATTTGCAGGGGACAGCCCTGCTCTACGACACTGAAGGGCAATGGATGGGATCCCTGCGCCAAGGCATGAGCTTGGCCCTCGACGAGGTCGCTCCCCAACGCTTCCCCAACCCCCTCACTCTGTATCTGGATGAGGTGATCGGCGCTACCGGACTGCAAATTAAATCCGATCCAGGGATCCCTGCGGTGTATCTCGGATTTGGCCTGTTGATGGTGGGGGTGGTGATGAGCTACTTCAGCTACAGCCAAATCTGGGCTTTGCAAACGGAGACGGGGCTCTACTTGGGGGGCAAAACCAACCGGGCCTTGGTCACCTTCGAGCGAGAATTCGACCGCTTGGTGGAGCATGACTCTAGTCAATAATAAGCTCAACTATACTGAAAATAATAATAATGTATAATATGTTCAGTACGGATTACTACCAGTTGATCTTTCTGTTTACTTTCGAGTCTGCCAACATGGTAGCCAAAGCAAAGCAGAAAATTGGTAGTAAGACGACACGGAAACTGCGCTTTGGGTATTCTACTCAAAGCTTTGCGGGATACCGCCATTCTGTTTGGAAACAAACAGAATGCTATCGCTGCATAGTTGAACAGTGATGTTCAGCAGTGTTCAGCGTAAATGTATCAGCAACAAAAGGTCGCCTTCTCTCTTTCCCAGATCCCGGTGGAAGCTGAGATTGGCTAGACGCAGCTTTTTCCGGCGAAACCAGCCTCCTGCCCAATAGGGATCCCATCTATACAACCCAGGGATCCAGTGAGCGGCGCTGTTGGCTCCAGAGGGATCCCATTGGTTGAGACGGGCTTTCTCTGGGTTGACTTTGAGGGGATGTTCTGGGGCTTCCCAACATGAAGATGACCCTGAGGAAAATACAAACTACTGTTTCAGCTAGAAATCGCAGGAGCCCCGCACTGTACCCGTAGGGTCAGTGTCGGGAGGAATGCGGAAGTTATGATAGAACCATGACCCAAGTCCTGACCATATCCTGTAAGCTCAAGGTGTCCCCGTCGCAAGCCGCCAAATTGGACGCGACGATGGATGCCTTTGTACAGGCATTGAACTGGGTCAACCAAAACACACCAGAAAAAGTAGTCAACGCAATCAAACTCCAATCCCTTTGCTACTACGAGATTCGAGCCCGGTTTGGCTTGTCCAGTAACTTGGCTCAACAGGTGTGCAGACGGGTAGCGGGTTCCCGCAAAGTGGCTAAGCAGAAAAAGCGTCCCGTCAAGGAGTTTAAGAGCGGCTTTGTTACCTACGACGCCCGTATCTTTTCGTTCCGTCAAAAAGACTGGACGGTGTCGCTGACCACGGTGGAAGGGCGAGAGCGCTTTGAACTAGCCATTGGCAACTACCAGCGTGGGATGCTGGCTGGTTCCAACCCCAAATCGGCCACCCTAGTCCAGCGGAAGGACGGCTCCTACTACATCCAGATTTGCGTAGAGAAAAACCCGCCCAAGCAACAAGATACCGACAAGGTGATCGGGGTGGACTTGGGCAGGACGGATATCGCCCATACGTCAGAGGGGGACAATTGGAATGGACAGCAGTTGAATCGAGTCCGCGACCACTACTCCAAGCTGAGGGCGGTACTCCAACGTAAAGCCAGTAAGGGCACCCGCAGTTCGCGGCGCAGATGCCGTCAACTGTTGCAACGGCTGTCTGGCAAGGAAAGACGCTTTCAGGCGTGGGTCAATCATCGCATCTCCAAAGCTATTGTCTCTAGGGCAAAGGCGACAAACAGCGCTATTGCTCTGGAAGACTTGACAGGGATCCGGGAAAGGGTCAATCAACAGCCACGCAGCAAAGCCGAACGGCGCAGGGCCAACAGTTGGGCGTTTTATCAACTCCGTCAATTTCTGGAATACAAGGCTCTGCGTGCGGGGGTTGCTCTGATTCTTGTTCCGCCTGCCTACACGTCGCAGACCTGCCACCGGTGTTTGCACATTCATCCCGACCCTGCGCAATCCTATCGCAGTGGAAAGAAGTTTAAGTGTGGGCACTGTGGATGGGAAGGGGATGCGGATTTGAATGGTGCGAATGTGATTGCGCTTTTGGGGGCTGCTGTAAACCAGCCTAGAGGTTCGTGGTTGGCTTGCCAACTGCAGGGCTACCGAAAGCCCGCCCCGTACTGCGAAGCAGTCAGGGTCGGGTAGTTTACTTTCCACATACTTCTCCACATCTCGAAGGTTTGCTTAGAGATTGAGCTAGAGTGTTTCCAGTGGGTTCCTGTGGTGGGCCGCCTTGTTAGGAGGGCAAGACATGAAAGTTGGAGATCGGGTGCGGGTGCGTACCAGCGTGATTGTCTATCACCACCCGGAACATCGCAATCAACCTTTTGACCTCAAAGGCATGGAAGGGGAGCTGAAGGCCGTGCTTCGGGATTGGAATGGCCGCCCGATCAGCGCCAACTTTCCCTTTCAGGTGCAGTTTGACAACAAGTTCCGTGCGCATCTCCAAGCTGATGAGCTGGAGGTGGTTGAGCCGGCCAACTCTGAAGAGCCCGCCGGGACGGCGGCCTAGTTAAGGCCCAACAGCGTGCGGTTGGTTTCCAGAATTGGCCTGATCAACTTGGTTTCTTCGGGGGTGAGGTAATTGGCTATCACTTCTTGTAGGAAGCGATAGGTGGCCTCGCAACTGCGTTGGGTGCGGAAGGCCCGCATTAAGGTCTGGAACCAGTAGAGAAATCGATCTTTGTAGCGTTGCTCATCGTCCAGGAGCATGGCCAAAGCCGAAAGGCGCAGAACCCGAACGGTGTCAGCTTTCCACTTGTTGCTAAAGTCTTCCACCCCTCGCATGAGCAAGTAGGGATCCAGCGCGCGCATTTTCATCTCCACATCCCGGATGATCTGGGCTTCCGCCGCCTGGATCTTGCGATAGGCGCTCAGGCGAAGGTCAAAGGAGGCTAGGTAGGTCTCCATGAACTGCAGCTCCTCATCCCTGAGATACCGTCCGTCGGCAGCGATGCTCAGTTCGCGCAGTTGAGTCAGCATAGGGATCCCTGGGCAAGCTGGAATGAGAATGGAAAAAACACCACCTGTTCTGACTGACGGTCCAGCCTTGGTCTCTCAATCCTATCCCCAAACTCCCGGCCAGAAGAGGGGAATTGCAGGGATCCCCGGCAACCCTCTCAGTCAGGTTAATATTAATTAACAGTCTGTTGCTGCAAGAACCCACTCGACCCCAGATTGTTACCCACAAGTCGCCATCTGCGAGTTCGATTCAAAAACACCCTTTGGGAGGAAACACTTCCGTGAGTCAGAAAGGTAAAAACAAGAAATGGAGAAGCGCGGGGTTATATGCGCTACTGGCCATCGTCTTGATCTCTTTAGCCACCACCTTCTTGGGTACCCGCCCGGCTGAGCGTTTGGAGATCAGCTACTCCGACCTAATCAGCCGCGTCGAACGGGGCGAGGTCAGCAAAGTTTTGGTGGAGACGGCCCCGGATGGTCGCCAAGTTGCCATTGCCGAGGCAGAAATCAACAACCGCGCCACCCAAGTGCAGGTGAATCTGCCCCCCCTTACCCCCGAGTTTGAGAACACCCTGGTTGCCAACGGGGTGGAGCTGGCCGTGCGTCCTGTCCAAGAGGAGGGGCTACTTGGGCGCATTCTCAGCACCTTCTTCCTGCCGGTTTTGCTCTTGCTGGGGCTCTTTTTCCTGCTGCGGCGGGCTCAAAATGGCCCAGGCAGCCAAGCTCTCAACTTCGGCAAATCCAGGGCACGGGTGCAGATGGAGCCGAAAACCCAGATTACCTTCAACGATGTGGCCGGCATCGATCAGGCCAAGCTGGAGCTGGCAGAGGTGGTGGATTTCCTGAAAAATTCAGAGCGCTTCACCGCTTTGGGAGCCAAGATTCCCCGCGGGGTGCTGCTGGTGGGCCCGCCCGGCACCGGTAAGACCCTGTTGGCCCGCGCCGTAGCCGGAGAAGCAGGTGTGCCCTTTTTCTCCATCTCTGGCTCTGAGTTTGTGGAGATGTTTGTCGGGGTCGGCGCTTCTCGCGTGCGGGATCTGTTCGAGCAGGCCAAGCAAAATGCTCCCTGCATCGTCTTCATCGATGAAATTGATGCAGTCGGTCGCCAGCGGGGAGCTGGCTTGGGAGGTGGCAACGACGAACGGGAGCAGACCCTGAACCAGTTGCTCACCGAGATGGACGGTTTTGAGGGCAACTCCGGCATCATCGTCATTGCGGCCACCAACCGACCGGATGTGCTGGATGCGGCGCTGCTACGGCCTGGCCGGTTCGATCGCCAAGTTACGGTGGATCGCCCCGATTTTCAGGGCCGGCTAGAAATCCTCAAGGTGCATGCCCGCGGCAAAACCCTGTCTGCGGATGTGGATTTGGAGAAGTTGGCCCGCCGTACTCCTGGGTTTACCGGCGCCGACTTGGCCAACCTCCTGAACGAAGCAGCCATTCTGGCAGCCCGCCGCAACCTCACCGAGATCTCCATGGACGAGATCAACGACGCGGTGGATCGGGTGTTGGCCGGCCCAGAGAAGAAGGATCGGCTGATGAGCGAACGGCGCAAGGAGTTGGTGGCCTACCATGAGGCGGGCCATGCCCTGGTGGGATCCCTCTTGCCCAACTACGATCCCATCCAAAAAGTGACGATCATCCCCCGGGGACAAGCAGGTGGCCTCACCTGGTTCATGCCCAGCGATGACGACATGGGACTAACCACCCGTGCCCATCTGAAGAACATGATGACCGTTGCCTTGGGTGGGCGTGTGGCCGAAGAAGTGGTCTACGGAGAGTCGGAGATCACCACGGGGGCAGCCAGCGACCTGCAACAGGTGGCCCGCATCGCCCGCAACATGGTGACCCGCTTCGGTATGAGCGATCGCCTGGGAAATGTAGCCCTAGGTCGCCAGTACACCAACATTTTCCTGGGCCGGGAAATCGCCGCAGAACGGGATTTCTCGGAGGAAACAGCGGCCCTCATTGACGAAGAGGTGCGGCGGCTGGTGAACGAGGCCTACCAACGGGCCACCTACTTGATTCGGGAAAACCGTGCCCTCTTGGATCGGATCGCCCGTCGTTTGGTGGAGGCCGAAACCATCGATGGGGAAGAGCTGCAGGCCATCATCGACAACTCTGAGGTGGTGATGCTGCCCCCCGAAGAGGAGCCAGAGCCGCTGACTCTGCCTATGGCCGTCAACGCCAGCGCCTAGTCTCTTTTCCCCAAGCGCAAACCCGGGATCCCTGCTTTTCCTCTTGAGGAGAGAGGGATCCCAATGTTTTGTATGATTTGCGCTGGGAGAGGGGGAGTCCACCCTAGCCGGCAACAGCCGAACCCAACAAAGTCCGGCTCGCCTCTGCTTCCAGGGGCTGAGGCTCGTAGATTTTCAGCACGTACTCCGCTACCATGCGGTCGGTGTTGAAAACGGGGTTGAGCGTGCGGATCGCCTCCTTCATGCGGGCAATCCAGCGGCGCGGGATCCCTTTCTCGTCCCGGTCGTAGAACATGGGGATCACCTCATACTCCAACAAGTCGTAGAGGGAGTTGGCGTCCAAGTCGTCTTGGGCAGCGGGATCCAGACCTTCGATTTCTTGGCCAATAGCCCAGCCATTGCGACCGTTGTAACCCTCCGGCCACCAGCCATCCAGCACCGACAAATTCAATCCCCCGCTGAAGCCCACCTTTTGTCCTGAGGTGCCGGAGGCCTCCAGAGGGCGTCGCGGGTTGTTCAGCCACACATCGACCCCCTGCACCAAATTGCGAGCGACATAGGCATCGTAGTTTTCGATGAAGGCGACTCGGTTGGCCACCTCAGGCCGGTTGGACCATTCCACCACCCGCTGGATCAGGCGCTTGCCCCCTTCGTCCCGGGGATGGGCCTTGCCGGCGAAGATAATTTGCACAGGGTACTCTTTGTTGGTGAAGATGCGGGTAATTCGCTCCAGATTTCGCAGGATCAAATCTCCTCGCTTGTAGGTGCTGAAGCGACGGGCAAACCCAATCGTCAAGACCTTGGGATCCAGCAACTGGTTGACCGCTTGGATGCGCTCATTGCTTTCGCCGCGATTGCGCCGGGCCCGCAACACCCGGTGACGGGTAAAAGACACCAGCCGCTCCCGCAGAGCCTCTTTGCGCCGCCACAGTTCTTCATCTGGGATCTCTTCCACCTTGGCCCACAGTTCCGGGTCTGACACCCGCTCCGGCCAATCGGGGCCCAAGTACTGGTCGTAGAGGTTCCAAAAAAGAGGGGAAACCCAGGTACGGGCGTGAACCCCATTGGTAATGGAGCTGATGGGCACCTCATCCACCGATCGCTCAGGGTAGAGCACATGCCACATTTCGCGAGAAACCCGTCCGTGGAGCTTGCTTACGCCATTGGCTGCCCGCGCGTACCGCAAAGCCAGCACCGTCATGTTAAAGCGCTCCCAGGGATCCCCGGTGCGCCGAGCTCCCAAGGCCAAAAATTGTTCCCGCGTCAGGCCCAGTTGAGGCCAGAAGGAGGCAAAGAACGCATCCATCTCATTGGGGCTAAAGGCATCGTGGCCAGCCGGCACCGGTGTATGGGTAGTAAACACACATTTTTCCCGCACCTTGGCCTCCGCCGTCTCGAAGGGGGTGCCCCGCGCCACTTCCTCCCGCAGCAACTCCAGCGTCAGGAAAGCAGCGTGCCCTTCATTCATGTGATAAACCATGGGATCCAAACCCAACTGGCGCAGCAGGCGCACCCCACCGATACCCAGGATGCACTCTTGGGCAATGCGAGTATCGGTGCTGCCCCCGTAGAGGTGGGCGGTAATCCAGCGGTCGATGGGGTCGTTCTCCGGCAGGTCGGTGTCCAGCAGAAAGAGCGGCACCCGGCCCACGTCTGCTCGCCAGGCACGCGCCTTCACCAACCGCTGCCGCATCGCCACTTCCACCAACAGAGGGCTGCCATCCGGCTGGCGCACCAGAGTCAACGGCAGAGACTCAAACTCAGAGTCTTCGTAAAGCTCCCCCTGCCAGCCATTGTTGTCCAGGCGCTGTTGGAAGTAGCCCTGACGGTAGAGCAACCCGATGGCCACCAGGGGCACTCCCAAATCTGAAGCCGACTTGAGGTGATCGGCGGCCAACATACCCAGCCCGCCAGAGTAGGTGGGCAAAGACTCGTGCAAGCCGTATTCGGCACAGAAATAGGCGATGGGACGCTGCCAGTCGTAGGTTTTCATGGTGCGCTTGGCCCAGGTATCCTCAGCCGCCATGTACTTCCGATAGGACTGCACCATCCGGTTCAACGTGTTGAGGTAGTTCACATCGGTGGCCAAGGCTGCCAACCGCAAGTAGGAAACCTCCTCCAGCATGCGCACCGGGTTGTGGGAGGTTTTTTCCCACAGGGCGGGATCCATTTCCCGGAAAATGGTGAGGTGATCCGGGTTCCAAGTCCACCAATAGTTACGGGCGATCTCGCACAGGGGCGTGAGCGCTTCCGGCAGCACCGGACAACGTTCGGGAAAAGCAGGAGCTAAGGTGGCAATGGACATAGGACAGATACCTGGGGTTAAAGTTATGGGCTCGAAAAAGAAGAGGTAGAGGTCGATGCTGGTAAACGTATCTCAATTATTATTGAGCCGATCCTGAGGATCCCGAGAGGGGAATTCAAGATCTCTACAAAATCTTCACAAAATCTTCAGGGATGTAACCCAAATTTGCCCAGGCTTCTCTCGATCTTGATCTTGTCATAGCAGCGCGGAGCCTTCAAAAGCAGGGGTCGCAGGCAGGCCAGCTTTCGATTCCGGCAGAAGCTGCCCGTCTAGAAGCTGCCCGTCTATCGTAAGAGATGGTGCAACGTTAGAGTTAACTCAAAGTTAACAAAATCTACAGAACCCCAACGAACCCTTGGGGAACCCCTCCGGTTCAATTAAAATGCTGCTTCTCATAAGCTCTTAAAAACTGCAGCCGCTTTTGCTACCAATCGATTATTTTGTTGGCTTCTCCTTGAAGTTGAGCCTTAACGTCCTTCCACCACTGCCAGACTGGTGTTGCGGTAGTAGTGGCTGAGGATCTGTTGGTAAGAGTAGTTTTGGCTGGCCAGGGCGGCAGCTCCCCACTGGCTCATGCCCACCCCGTGCCCGTAGCCCCGCCCATGAATCTCAAAGAAAGCTGGGAATGTCCCTGCCACAGGAGCCAAGCTGGCTGTAGTGGCGGCCTCTCCGCGTGGACTAATGGCAATCTTTGTGCTGCGCAACCCAAGAGCCCGACGAAAATCGCCGGCATTGAGATCTTTGATCCCTTGGGATCCCGTCAAGCGCACCGTGATTGCCCGTCCCCACGGGGAGCTGCGCAGCACCTCAACAGAACGAATGGCACCGATCCCGGCAGCCAATTGCTGAATCTGTTGGGCAGGAACGGTGGCCGTCCAGCTAAACACCGGTGAGTGCTGATCGAAATCCGGCACCCCCTGTAAGTAGGGCCGCGATTCTAACCAGACGTTGCCTGCATCATCTGTATGTCCCCCCGCAGAGGAGTGGAAAACCGCATTGATCAACTGCCCCTGGTGGATGAGAACCTGCCCGGCGGTCTCACGGGCAGCCGCTTGGGTACGGCTGGATTCGGCAGCCACTCCCTTGTAAACCTGCCAATCAATCCCGTTTCCTAAGTCAAAAGGCTGCTGGGAACGGCGACTGCGGTGGTAGAGGGCATAGGTGCGGGAGGCCACGGCTTGGGCTTTGAGAGCCTCCATGGGAAAACGGTGTCCCATCTCGCTGCCCACTACGCTGGAAACGTAGTCTTCCAAGCCAACTTGGTTGATGGCAATCACCCCACGCTCGCCAGGGATCAGCTCCACCCAGCCGCGGTACCAATTCTGGTCGATAAACACCAACCCATCGGGGACAGTGGGCTGCAGGTAAAGACGTTCTCCCTGTTGGCCAGCCAAACTGACTGCTGAACCCGAACGGCTGGCCTGCAGCGGTTGCATGGCCTGAACCTCTGCCAGGGGTTGTCCCTGGGCATTCAATAGGCGGGCTCCGGTAGAGCTGCCGACGGTGACCTGGGGCTTGTTGACGGCAATACCTACCCGCAGCAGCACCCGTGCTTGCACCGGAAAGGTCAAGCACAGCCAAGCCCAAACCAGGAGGGCAATACCTCTAATCGAGGCTGATGGCGGAGGAGAGAAGGAGAGGGTAATAGTCACACACCAATCCTCTGGGAAAGAGTATCACAGCCGGCGAGGGATCCCGGACAAGTCGGGTTTTGAGAATCCAGGCATAGGGACGACGCACCCCCAACAACCCAAGCGGCCACCGTTGGGCTCAAGAGATCCCGCACTCGGAAAGCCTTTTTTGAGGCTGGTGCGGGATCCCGGGCAAGGGCCAGCCGAACCCGTTATGACAGTATCAAAAACATCCTGCAGATGCACGACTTCAACCCAGAATTTTCCGCCCCCAGTCCCTCGGTCAGGATTCAGCCGGCTCAGAGGGGATCCCGCGGCGGCGGCAAAACCACTGCTGCAATAGGCGTCGACACTCGACCTCGCAAACTCCGCCGATGATCTCCGGGCAATGGAAGCTGGCAGCGGAGGCAGGCAAATTGAGTACGCTGCGCAGTGCTCCGGCCTTGGGATCATCGGCGCCGTAGATTACCTGGGCCAGCCGCGATTGGCTGATGGCCCCGGCACACATGGGGCAAGGCTCAAGCGTGACGTACAGCCGACAGCCCCGCAGTTGCCAATCTCCCAGCCGTTGCCCTGCCTGCCGTAGGGCTAGGATCTCCGCATGGGCCGTGGGATCCCGATCCCGTTCCCGCCGGTTGCTGCTCAAAGCCAGCAACTTTTCCCCTGGCCCCACCACCAGAGCGGCCACCGGCACCTCTCCGGCTTCTCCCGCTTGCTTAGCTTCTCGCAAGGCCAACTGCATCCAGGCGCGGTGGCGCTGCCACGGATCCCGCCCTTGTGGCTCGGAGGAATGGAGCATACTCGGATCCCCGATCATTTTGGGCGTTTCGAGCACTGCCTCTGTCCGCAAGATTTGCTAGGGTAAGCACACATACCCCGAACATCCAAAAGTAAAGAGTAGGAATCAAAAGTAAAGAGTAGGAATAGATAGAATAGACCAGGAGTGAACTGGGTCTTGATGGCGTAAGTCGGGGGAGCGGGTTCACGCCTTTTGAGTCTTGGCGATACGGCTTAGCTTTGGGAGGGAGCATGGCGCGGATTCTACGGCATACACTTTTGGCGATGGCTCTGTTTGGTGGAGGCGTCGCAGGTGGGGTCTGGCTATCGTCTCGAGCGGGGCAGGAGTGGTTACAGCAAACTCCCCTGGTCACTTGGACGCGACGGGCCAGTGAGGGAGTGGGATCCCTTTTGCCCTGGTCTGAGCCCCGCCCTGAGGCTGCGAATTCTGCCCCTCCCGCCGATGCCGTCCGGCCTTCTAATTTTATTGCCGCCGTTGCCCAAAAGGTCGGCCCAGCGGTGGTGCGCATCGATGCCACCCGCACCGTGTCGAGGGGGGTCAACCCAGAACTGTTCAACCAGCCCCTGTTTCGCCGCTTCTTTGGGGATCAACTACCGCAGTTGCCGCAGGAGTTTCGGCAAGAAGGCACCGGATCGGGCTTTATCATCGACGCCAGTGGCCTGATCCTCACCAACGCCCATGTGGTGGAAGGCAGCGAGCGAGTCAGGGTTCATCTGCTGGATGGGCGCACCTTTGAAGGAGAGGTGAAGGGCTCAGACCCGGTTACCGATATCGCGGTGATCAAGATTGAGGGGGAGAATCTGCCCACGGTTACTTTGGGCAACTCTGACTTGGTGCGACCGGGGGATTGGGCCATCGCCATTGGCAACCCGCTGGGCCTGGACAATACCGTGACTGCTGGGATCATCAGTGCTGTTGGGCGCTCCTCCGGGCAAATTGGGGCTGTCAACAAGCGGGTGACTTTCCTGCAAACGGATGCGGCCATTAACCCCGGCAACTCGGGCGGCCCGTTGCTGGATGCGGAAGGCCGCGTGATTGGGGTGAATACGGCCATCTTCCAGCGAGCTCAGAGCGTCGGCTTTTCCATCCCCATCAACCGCGCCATGGAAATTGCCGAGCAATTGATCCGGAATGGTCGGGTAGAGCACGCTTTCTTGGGCATTCGCATGATCACCCTCAACCCTGACATTGTGGCGCGCCTCAACCGCGACCCCGCTCGTCCCACCACGCTGACAGTGGAAGAAGGGGTCTTGATCGGGCAGGTGATTTCGGGATCCCCGGCTGAGGAGATTGGCTTGCGGGAGGGGGATGTGATCACTGAAATCAATGGGCAGGCCATCCGCGATGCCGAGCAGGTGCAGCAGTTGGTGGAAGCCGCTGGGGTGGGCAATACGCTGACGCTGCGGGTCATCCGAAATGGACAGGCACCCACCTTCCAGGTGAAAACTGGAGTGCTGCCCTCGGACTTCTAGGGGGCTCCATAGGCCAGCAACTCTCTGATCCCTGTGACAGAATGGCAGTAGGGGCAGGGATCCAGATATGGCTTGGGCAGTTGGTGAACAATTGCAAGGGGGACGCTACCGCATCGAGGCCGTTTTGGGGGAGGGGGGTTTCGGCATCACCTACCGGGCCTGGGATAGCGTTCGTGCTGACCAGGTGGTTATCAAAGTTTTGAACGACAGCCTTCGTGAGGATCCCGACTATCCCCACTTCCAGCAGAACTTCATGAATGAGGCGCTGCAACTGGCCCGCTGCCGCCACCCCCATGTGGTGAAGGTGGAAGAAGTGATCTGGGAGCAGGAGCGCTGGTGTATTGTGATGGAGTACATCCGCGGCCAGACTCTGCACCAGCTTCTGCGGCAAAAAGGGCCGTTGCCCCTGCCGGAAGCCCTGCGCCTGACGCGGGAGGTGGGATCTGCCCTGATGGCCTTGCACGAACAGGGGATCCTGCATCGGGATGTGAAGCCATCCAACATCATGGTGCGGGAGGGATCCCAGCAGGCGGTGTTGATCGACTTTGGCCTAGCTCGCGGCTACACCCAAGGTCTGATCCAACGCCACACCTCCTACGGCACCGATGGCTATGCTCCTCTAGAGCAATACGACAGCTTGCGCCGCCGCGGCGCCTTCACCGATGTCTACGCCTTGGCAGCAACCCTCTACACGGCGCTGACGGGGATGGTGCCTATGTGTGCGCCAGTGCGGGCCACAGGCCGCCAGTTGGATACCCCTCGCAGCCTTAACCCCAACATTCCCGAGGTTGTGGAGGCTGCCATTCTCAAAGGGATGGCTCTCCACCCAGAAGAGCGCCCGCAAACCATGGCCGAGTGGCTGGCACTGTTACCGGCAGAAGCCTCTCAACAAGGGAGGAAGCCGGTTGCTTTTGAGCCAGCCATCCGCACCCAAGAGCTGAGGGAGCTGGAGCAGATCTTGGCCCAGCCTCCACAACCCCAAGACGAGCTGGAACAGCTCCTGTCCCGGCACTCGGCGGAAGAGCTAGAGCAACTGGTGGCACCTCCCACCCCTGCCACTGCCAAAAAAGCTGGAAGAGAAGAGGGATCCGGATCCCTGATTTTTCCTGAGGTCTGTCCAGAGGAGAGAGGGAAGGGGGGATCCCTGCCCGGAACTCTCTCTTGGCCAGAGTGGGTGGGGGAAGCAGCCCCTGCCTTGCAAGGTCTGTGGGATCGGCTGCGAGCGGGGCAGTGGGGGGAGGCGGATCGCTGGACGACAGCCCTGATGCTGAAGCTTGCTGGGCGCTCGCAAGTGGGCTTTTTTGATCCCAAGGATGTTCAGGCCTTCCCCTGCCCCATGCTGCGGCTGATTGACCAACTGTGGGTGCGGGCCAGCCATGGGCGCTTTGGCTTTAGCGTTCAAAAGCAACTGTGGCAAGGATGCGACCCCGGAGGAACCTCAATAGGCAGATCGCGATCCTTCTCCGCCTTGCCCCGCGAAGAGTGTATGGGGGAAGCCGTGGGTTGGCGGATCCAAGGTCGCTGGCTGGGGTACGGCGAGCTCAAAACCAGCCTGGATGCACCGCCAGGACATCTGCCTGTCGGCTTTTTTTGGGGCTACTCGGGTGGCTTGCGCTCGGCGCTGCTGACGCTGGATCGAGTGGTGCTGAAAAAGCTAAAAGCCTGTTTCTAAAAAACCTGGCTTGAAATGACTAAAATGGGTAGCCATCAATTCTTGAAAGGGGAGATGCTCTTTTCTTGTGGGTTTTCGCGAATAGCTAGACCCAAGTGAATCAATGCCGTCTCAACGGTATTGACCTGCTCTGCTAAAGTTTTCCACCCTCTTGCCTTTAAGCCATAACATTTGCCAAAGTAAGCTCGAGCTGCTGCAAAGGAAGCAAAGGTTTTTTTAAGAGTCGCTACGGTCCAGGGCTTGGCATTCAGCCGCAGCCAATTTCGTTGACCTTGCTGCTGTTGCTCGGTGATGAGTTGGTCTGTCAAGCTAACAAGCTCAGCATAGTTGCGCCGCGAGGTCGCGATTGCCGTTTCAAGACTCTCGATGAGACCCATGGTTGTTCTCCTGAGGCAACTTCCCTTGATAAGACTCCTGTTCTTTCTCCTGAAGCAACTTTCTAGAACCGGCAGAGAGCAAGTTGGTTTCAAAAACAGACTTGATGTTGTTCAGGTAACTTTGCAATAAGCTCTTAACCCATAGGATGGGAATTTGGTTTACCGCATTCTGAAGCTGGTCGAAGAGATGCTTGAGCTGCTTCAGAGCTACGATAGCATGACCGAGAACTTCTTGCGCTTGAAGCTGCTCTTCCACAAGCTCTCTCATTCTGTTGGCTAGCCGCTGATTCTCAAGTTCTTTCTCGGTGAGCAAACTAAGAGCTGCTTCCTCAGTCTCGACTATTTTAAATTCAAGTTTTTGGTTCTGCTCTTCCAGAAACTCAATCTGCTTAGTTAGTAAATCCGCCTCAACCCTAAAGCTAACACCTCTATTCGCTGGAAAGCTAATAAGTAGGTCGCTGTACTCTTGCTCTTGAAGCTGCAGCTCTCTGAGTACAGGCTCTGCTAGTTCGGATAAGACTTTGTGAGCTAATCCTACTTTCAAAGTATCTCCGCCGCCGTGTCCGGGAATAGGAATTCTTAAATCACCCCGAACAGCCTGCGTGCTATGTCTGGCACGTCGCTGAACAATTTCCCAGCCCCACTCTTTTGCTTGACGCAAAATATCCCGTTTTCGCCAATTCCTTGGAGCCTGAATAATGGCTTGGATATTTCTCTGCTGCTCTATAATTTCATTAATTTCATTTCGCCTCTTGATGAGATACCCTAGCTCTTCTTCGTCGGACATATGATAACATCCTTAGATGAGACTTTCACACTTAGCCTATCCGGTCTTTACGGAGACTAGGGGAAAGTTATGCGGCAAAGCCTTACATCTCAAAAAACATTGATACTAAGAAATATTTTGTAGCTTTGTCCGCGATCTTCCTCAGTAATTCCCAGGACAATCTAGAGGCAGTCAGACTTGGTTCTGCTTGCGAAAAAGGGTGAGTGGCTGGGGTTGGGGAGCTTACAGCCGGCTTGGAAGGGCCAAAAATCACCTGCCGGTGGGCTGTTCCGCGAATACTCAGGCGGCCTGCGCACGGCGCTGCCGATGCTGAAAAGGCTAAAAGCCTGCCTCTAAAAAAACTCCCCTCTCCCAGAGGAGAGGGGTCAGGGGCGAGGGATCCAAGAGCCTTAGTAGCGATGCACCAACTTGTTGATGGGCTTGAAGATGTCTGCCTCAAACTTTTTGCCCTTGAGCATGCGGTTCCAATAGAGCCAGGGTAATAGATGCACCTTGGCTAGGTACATGGAGTAGCGCTCCCGCGTTGGGTCCAGGGGGAAGGAGGGAGCTAGGTCGTGTTGATCTTATGTTAGGATAGAGAGAATAATTTATAGAGGAAAGAGGATGAAGTTGGTTTTTTTAGATGAAAACAAATGGCAGAAGATATTGGCTTTTTTACAGACAGAAGAGAGAGTTAACAT
>NZ_JBSRZW010000005.1:0-131095 GCF_054058015.1 Thermostichus sp. MS-CIW-30 | reverse complement strand
GCCAAGGCAGGGAGGAAGTTTGGTAGCAAGACAGCAAGGGCGATGCTCACCTGGGCGCACTATCGGTTCAAGCAGTTCCTGAAGTTTCAAGCCAAGAAGAAAAACGTGGTCGTCGTGGAAGTATCGGAAGCGTACACCAGCAAAACCTGTACCAAGTGCGGGCACATCCACACGAGGTTAGGTGGCGCAAAGGTGTTTAGATGCCCAAAGTGCAACCATAGGCTACCGCGAGATTGGCAAGGCGCTCTGGGTGTTATGCTCAGAGCTTTGCGGGATACCGCCTTTCTGTTCGGAAACGGACAGAATGCTATCGCTTCACCGTTGAGCAGTAATGCTCAGCAGTGTTCAGCGTAAATGTATCAGTTTAAGTTGAATCTGGAACCTGAAAGTTTGATGGGGATGGTGGCAAGGCTATGCAACCCAAAAGCGTTTTCTGGAAGCGGCGGCAGGTGTTGGCTGGTCTGGGATCCCTGGGGGCTTGGGCGTTGAGTCAAGGCTCTCCGTTTGCCCAGAACACCTCCCAGAACATGGTGGATCTGGGATCCCTGAGCTGGGCAGACATTCTGGAGCGGGCGCGGGGCAGCTCTGTCAACTGGGCCATGTGGAGCGGCAGCGAGGCCATCAATGGCTTCGTGGATGGCTGGGTGAAAAGCCAGTTGCAGGAGCGTTATGGCATTCGCTTGAACCGGATCCCGCTCACGGATACCGTTGAAGCAGTCAACAAGGTGATTGGGGAGGTACAGGCCGGGCTGCTCAGCGGCGGCAGCATCGATCTCATCTGGATCAATGGCAACAACTTCCGCACCCTCAAGCAGGGGAATTTGCTCTTCGGCCCTTTTGCTGAGAAATTGCCCAGCTTGCCCTTCTATGATCCCGCCGATATTGAAACGGATTTTGGCCTGCCCACCGAGGGCTATTCTGCGCCCTACACCGGCAACTACTTTTTGATGGCCTATGATGCCGAACGGGTACCCAATCCCCCCCAGAGCTACGCCGAACTGTTGGCTTGGGCAGAGGCCAACCCAGGGCGATTTACCTACGTGGCCCCGCCGGATTTTCATGGCAGCCGCTTTTTGTTGAGCGCCTTCTATAGTGTGACCGGGGGCTATGCTCAGTACAGCGGGCCGGACTTCGATGCCGATCTCTGGGCGCGACAATCCCCTGCCCTGGTGGAATACCTGAGAAAGCTGGATCCCTTCCTGTGGAGACAGGGCCAAACCTACCCGCCCACCTTTGCCCGCCTGGCGGAGCTCTTTGCCAACGGCGAAGTGTGGCTCATCCCCACCTTTATCGATCAGGTGATCTTACGCAAGGGCAACGGCCAATTTCCCCCCAGCACCACCCCCTATGGGATCCCGGGCACCAGCTTGATCGATCCCTCGTTTACAGCCATTCCCATTAATGCGGCCAATCCTTGGGGGGCAATGGTCCTGGCAGAGGTCTTGGCCAGCCCGGAGGGGCAGCTGGAAAAGTTCAAGCCGGAGGTCTGGGGGGATCTGCCGCTCATTGATGTCAGCCGGTTGTCTGCCGACTACCAAACAGCTTTTGCCCAGCTGGAGGCTGCTGCCGGGATCCCCATTCAAGAGGCCATTGCTGGGGCAGTGCCCATCGTGAACTCCGAATACACGGTGCAACTGGAGGCCCTCTGGCAGCAACAAGTCTTGCCGGGATAGGGGTCAGGTATGCCCCTCACCCCCAGCCTCTTTCCAAAAGGGGAGGTCTTCTGACATTGGGGGTGGGCCGGGCAATGGCGGAGCAGGATCCTCACCTTGGGGCAACCAAACTTGGAAATGCGTCCATCCATCCGAGCTGTTGACGGAGATATTCCCCCCCATATGCTCCACCAGTTGCTTCACCAAAGCCAGCCCCAGGCCGGTGCCGCCGTGCTTCCAGCGATCCGATTGCGGGATCCGGTAAAACTTTTCAAAGATGCGGGGCAGCTCTGGCTCTGGGATCTCGCTGCTGTTGCTGCAGACGAAGAGGATCCCCTCTCCTTCTGAGACAACCCGCAGGTGGATGGATCCCTCGGGGGCCGTGTACTTGATGGCGTTGTGCAGCAGCTCGCGCAGAATGCGCCCCAAGCAGGTGGGGTCGGCCCAAAGCGAGGGGATCCCTGCCTCCAGGTGCAGTTGCAGGTGTTGATGTTTGGCTTGGGCCAAAGGCTGAGCCCCGGCCAGCAAATCTTGTAAATACCGCGGCAGAAAAATATTCTCTGGTTGCAGCAGATACGTCCCGGCTCCCAGCCGTCGCATATCCAGCAGGTCGTTAATGAGCTCGATTTGCCGGTTGCACTCTTTCAGGGCAATGGTGAAGTAGTGCCGCTGTTTCTCGGGGTTATCGCGGGTCATTTGCAGCATTTGCAAGGCCATGCGCACATTGGTCATGGGGGTGCGCAGCTCGTGCGAGACGGTGCTGAGGAAATCATCCTTCAGCAGATTCAGCCGCTCCAATTCCTTCACCTGCGCTTGGGCTGCTTGGTACAAACGGGCTTGGCGGATGGCCAGGGCACATAGGTTGGCCACCTGATAGGCCAGTTGAATCTCGTCTTCGGAAAACTCTTGCTCCGGCAGCCGCTCCAACAGCAAAGCTCCCAGCCGCTTCTCTTTGTCCCAAAGGGTGCAGGCCAGCAGCCGCACCCAGCGTCCTTCCTTCCGACAACAGCAGTGGATTTTCCATTTCTGCTGTGAGGAAGAATGGGACTGCAGCAGGCGCAAGAACTCCGGGTCACTGGCGTAGTCTGGCCCATGCAAGGGATCCGCCCCGCCATCTTGAGCCACGTCAGAAGAGAGAGAGGGGGAGTAGCAGTAGCCAGGGATCCAGGTTGATCCATCGTCTGAGAGCAAGAGGATATGGCAGCCGCTTAGGTTGAGTGCCTCGGCCAGGCTTTTGACCACTTCTTCCAGAATTTCCCCCTCATTCAGGCTGGCCACCATCTGGCCGCTGAGGGCGCGCAGCATCGCCTCAAAGCGAAAAGCCTGCTGCAGCTTGGCCGTGCGCAGCTCCACCTGGGCTTCCAGCTCGCGGTTGAGGGCCTGCAACTGCTGTTCTGCCCGTTTTTGCTCGGTGATCTCCCGCCCCACCGAGAGGATCTCCACCAACTGGCCCTGGCTGTCGAAAATGCCCCGATCCACCCAGCTCACCCAGCGGGACTGGCCGTCTTTGCCGGGGTACTCCCGCTCGCTGCTATAAAAAGGACTCTCAGGCGTGAGAGCGGCAAAAGCCTGCAGCACCACCTCCCGCTCTTCTTCCAGCAGCAGATCCCACAAAGCTCGGCCCACCACTTCTTCTACCCGATGATCGAAGAAACGCAATAAAGCAGAGTTGACGTAGGTGATGTGCCCATTGGGCCGAAAGCGGCAAATGAGCTCTGTCTGCTGCTCCACCACGGCGCGGTATTCTTGCTGCTGCTGCCACAGACGATCCAGCAGGGCCTGCTGGGCTGCTGCCGCCTGCTGCCAGGCTTTGGCCAGGGTCTGCACCTCCTGGATGGGGCCGGGATCCAAAGGGGGCCAGGGCTGGAAGCCGCTGTGTATAAATTGCTCGGCTACTTGGGTGAGGCGGCGCAGGGGACGGGAGAGAGCTTCGCCGAGGAGGATCCCTGTCCCCAGCATGCTCAGCAATAGCCCACCCCCCAGCAGCGCAGCCTGTTGGGCGCTCCGATGGACTTCGGCCAGAAGGGTTGCCTCTGGAATCCCGTACACGAAATAAAAACCTAGCCTCCCTTCACTCTGAACGGACTCCACCTCCACCCAGTAAGGGATCCCGCCAACCACGAGGCGCAGCGGATTTTGAGAAGAGGCCGTCTCCCAGGAGCCCACCTGCTCTTGCACAGCCACCAGCAGCGGATGGGGAGCAGGCCCCGCCGTACTGGCCACCACCTGTCCTTCCTCGTCCAGCAGAAAACTCACCTCTGCAGGAGAACGGCCTTCCATCTGTTCCAGAAAGGCTTGAAGCTGCCGGACGGAGAGGGAAGCCACTAAGCTGCCGTAAACCCGCCCCCCCGAGTCGGTCAGGGATAGGGACGTCATGATCAGCCGCTCTGGATCCTGGGCAGGAAGCTCCGCAAAAAATCGGGTTACCACCCAAGTGTCGCGGATCCCTTCCGACTGCAGGAGCTGGGGAAACCAGAACAACTGCCTCAGATCCACAAAGCCCAACCGGCGAGTGAACCCTGTGGGATCCCCTGTCTCTGGATCCCGTTGGCGGCTCTGGGCGGATCCCGGCAAGAGGCCGGGTGTGTGGTAAGTCCAGATCGACCCATCGGCGTGGCGGCGGGCGATCACAAACCCCCCTTGGGCGGAAATAAAGCCGACGTAGCTCAGCTCAGGAAATGGCTGCAACTGGCGGGCAAAGTGAGCTTCCAGCACCTCTAGATCGGCTGGGCTGGGGGTTGTCAAATCGGGCAGCAGCCCCCCCCTCACTGCCCCTTGATTGAGGGCATTGATCTGAAGGGGAATTTGCAAATATCTGGCAAGATGCTCTTCGGTGCGGTCGGTAACTTCCCGCCTCAGTTGCTCCGTCAAGCGCAGCGCCAGGTGTCGCCCGCCCTGCCAGGAGAGATAGGCCACTCCCCCCACTCCCCCTGCTACTGAGAGCACTAGGGGCAGCAGCAACGCCACCCGCAAAGGAATGGAGCGGAAAGGCCACCGGGATCGCACTTCAGAAGAACTAGGGGAAGACAGCATGGGATCCCTCACAGAACCTCAGGCTTGGGGAGGTTCCAAAGCCCGCTGCAGAGTGCCAAGGCCGATCTCGGCCGCAATAGCCAGAAGGGCCACTGGAACCGCCCCCACCAGCAAGATAGCGTTGTCATAGAGAGCAAACCCCAGGGTGATAAAAGTACCCAGCCCTCCCGCGCCGATAAACGCTGCTAGCGTAGCACTGGCAATCACCTCAATCGTAGCCGTTTTAACACCGGCCAGGATCACCGGCAAGGCCAAAGGGATCTCCACGTGCCGCAGTACCTGGGCAGGAGTCATGCCCATGCTCAGGGCAGCTTCCCGTAGGGCCGGCTCAAGGCTGCGGAAGGCCACATCCGTGCTGATCAGAATGGGGGGCAACGCCAGAAGGGTTAGGGCGACAACTGCCGAACGGAAGCTAAGGCCAAAATAGGGGATGGCCAAAAACAAAATGGCTAAGCTGGGAATCACCCGCAGGCTGCTGAACGCATTGATCACCACCAGAGAAAGCATCTGGGAGCGGGAGCTGAAAAAACCCAGCGGCAAACCCAACAGCAGCCCCATTCCCAAAGGCACCGCCACCAGTTGCAGGTGTTGGACGAAAGCTTGAAACAGCATGTCGCTGTGGTTCTGGGCGTAGGCCAGGGAGCGGGCCAAAAGGCTCATTGCCAATCCAAGTTGCCGTCTGTATCCTGCCTATCTTCCCTAATGGTGTCTGGATCCCTGCTTGGGGCCTGGTTGGCTTCTCGCTCTTGTAAGCGGCGGATTTGCGAGCGCACCTGCAAAGCAATCTGTAAAGCAGCCTCCAGGATTCGCCCCTGTTCGCTGGCCTGCTCGCTCACCTGCAGAGCTGTCAAAGCTGCCAAGTTATCGCCGAAGAACTCGCTCTGCTGCTCGATCAGGTCTTCGTTTTGCCGCAAGATCCGTTCGGTTTTCAAGGCACGGATGAGATCGGCCCGGGTCAGTTTCAGGGCTTCGATCACCTCAGCCCTCTGGGCCAGCTTCACCTCGGGGTTGCCCGCTTCCACCAACTGATCATTGACATGGATGGCCTGGATGATTCGGTTGTAGCGATCCACCTCCCCCAGCAAATTCAACAGCAGCGGCATGCGACGGCTGCGGAAAATCCAATAGGCTTGGCCCAGAGCGGCAATGGCCGCCAGGATCCCCCATTCCACCAGCCAAGTGCCCCAAGTGGCCTGTAGGCCAGGGATCCAAATCCGCCCCACCAGAGTCAGCAGGGATCCCCCTGTCCAGAAGGTCAAGAAACGCAAGAACAAGTCCAGCGTCACCAGCAAGCGTAGGAGATCCCAGAAAGCGGAGAACTGGCGCAGGCGATCCTTAAAGCGACGAGCAGGCTGAGGCCGATACAACCAAGCCACCGGCACTTGAGAGAGGTTTTGCACTTGAGCTGGAGAGATGATCAGCTCTTGCAAGTCCCGCTGCATCGCCATTTGCTCTGCTGAGGCTAGGAGGTTTTCCCATTGTACTTGCGGCCTTGAGCAGCTTGGGCTTGCTCAGGGATCCCTTCCCAGAAGGGAAGCTGCCTGGCCAAGTCTCGATAGAATGGGGTTCGCTGGGCTGTTTGCGTCTTCACGCCCTCGTGCTCACGTTGTAGGGCAACAGTGAGACACAAGACAGCTCGTCAAACGCAAAGGAGAAGAGCAGGGTGACCAGCCAATTGCGCCAACTGAAGGCCCATCTCGCTGAACCGGAAAACTTTGCCCCCTACGGACAGGTCATTTGCCCCACTCCCGATCACAAACCCTTCGACAGTCAAGATGCTCAGTTGTTCTTGAATCAAGGGCAGCCCCGCTTTTACATCATGCGCTTGCCTCGCCGCGGCCTCAAGTTTACTCAGATCACCCACCACATCCGCTGCACCCAGTGCCTGGGATCCCTCAATGGCAAGGAGTGGTTTATTGGTGTTGCACCCCCTGCCGATGAGCTGCACGTCGATCAGATTCAAGCCTTTCGGGTGCCTGGGGATCGCTTTATCAAGCTGGAGATGGGCACTTGGCATGCCGGCCCCTATTTTGACCACGAAGAGTTCATCGATTTCTACAACTTGGAGCTGGCCGACACCAACATCACCGATCACGAAACCATAAACTTACTCCAAACCTACAACCTGGAGTTCCAGATCACCCCCTGACAAGCTTTTGGGGATCCCTTATCAATCGGGCAAAAAGCAGCATTGATCATTGATCACAGCAATCTTTCGCTTGAGCGCAAGAAGAGTTGTGGGGATCCGTACTCCACTATGGGTGGAGAGAAAAAGTGGGCTTCGATGTCATCCCTAGTGGATGTAGCCGACTTGGGTGAGCGTTCCTTGACTTGGGCTTAAGTTATACCCTTGTCGCCATGGATCTTGGTGCTGTAACCCACCTGGCCAGGTGATAGAACAGGGTCAAACCCAACAGCATTTGGGAGGTTTGTTGTCATGGCTACGTTGCAACCCAAAGTGACCCACCAGCTTTTGGCGGCCTTAGCCCTGTTTGCCTGTCTGGGCTTGTTGCCTGCTTGTGGCGAGAGCAGCAGCAGCACCGTCAGCCCCCCCAGCATCACCCCCACCCCCACCGGCTCATAATTCGGCTGGTTTTTGCATGCCCTTGCAGCGGTTGCCCAAGTTGGTTCAGCTTTGGGCTTTGAGGATCGCGGGGATCTTTTGTCTTTGTCTGCTGGCGGCCTGTGGAGGATCCCCTACCTCGATGGAGCCACCGCGGGCAGGGGAAGTGCCGATTGCCAGCTTCCTGTGCCGGTTGGATCGCCAGACCCGCAGCTTCACGGGGCCTATTTACGCCGAACAGCCCCAGGTTGCTACCTGCAACCCCGGTCGCCTTACGCCTGCAGCAGCCCAAAAGATGATGGATCGGCTGAATTTTCTACGGCTGTTGCACCAGTTACCGCCGGTGAAGCTCAATCCTCAGTTCCTAGAAGCCGCCCAGCAAGCGGCCTTGATGCAGGTAGCCAATGGTACTCTCAGCCACCAGCCGCCCCCTTCTTGGCGCTGCTTTACCCCTGCTGGGGAGGCGGGATCCCGCTTCAGCAACCTGGCGGTTGGGCCCATCCTAGAGCTGAACGGCCCCGATCCAGGCCGGGTGTTGGCGCGGCAGGTGGACATCTATTTTGCCGAGCCAGGTCGAGAAAACTTTGTGGATGTGGGGCATCGCCGCTGGAACCTGTATCCTCAGTACGCCCAGGGGGCCTACGGCATTGTCTTTGACCCACGGGCTGGACGGGTGACCCAGGCCAACGCCAACTGGATCTTCGGTTTTGACGAGTCGGTGCCAGATCCAGAGTTCATCGCCTTCCCGGAGAAAGACGGCTACCTCTACCGCCTAGAAGGGTTTTCCGGCCAGCCCCTGTCTGCCTACCGCTGGTCTTTCTCGGTGCCCAGCCGTGGCGGCAAGGCTGATCTCAGCCAAGCCCAAGTCCGCATCACCGATGCCCTCAGCGGCGAGCCGGTGCCTGTTGGAGATCTCCGCGTGGGGGATCCCGCCTTTGGCCTGGAAACTTTGACCTACTCCGTGGGTTCGATCCAGCCCAATCGCAACTACACCTTTGAAATTAGCGGCATTCGCCTCAACGGCGGCCCCCCCCGCAGCTACCGCTACACCACCGCTCTCTACGACTGCGATCCCCAAACTTCCCAACGGCCCGCACCCCTCACCGAAGGGCTGGGGATCCCGCCCCGTCTGCTCTGGCAGATGGAGCCTTTCAACTCTTTCAACCCTCTCAACTAGCTTTTCCTCACTCCCAGCCCCTTTCCCAAAGGGGAAAGAGGGGTCTGCTGCTCCTGGAAGCCTGACTTTATGCATAAAGCGCAATTCGAGAATGACAAAACTGCATAACCTGTTACAGAGTGTAACTGCCAATACCAAAGTTAACAGTTCGTCATCGCTAGAGTAGCCAGTGTTCACCCCACAGCAGCGATCATGGCGAACCAATTTGAACGCCTCAAAAGCGAAAAGGATGGGCTGGCGGTCAAGGCCGAGCTGGAGGCGTTTGCCCGGATGGGTTGGGAGAACATTCCTGAAGACGACCGGGATCACCGCCTCAAGTGGCTGGGGATCTTCTTTCGCAAGCGCACCCCAGGTCAGTTCATGCTGCGGCTGCGCCTGCCCAATGGGATCCTAACCAGCGGCCAAATGCGCATGTTGGGCGCAATCATCCACCCCTATGGAGAACAGGGCGTAGCCGACATCACCACCCGGCAGAACCTGCAACTGCGGGGCATCCCCATCGAGGAAATGCCCCAGATCCTGGGCTACTTGAAGGAGGTAGGCCTGACCAGCATCCAGTCGGGCATGGACAACGTGCGCAACATCACGGGATCCCCTCTGGCTGGTATTGACCCGGATGAGCTGATCGATGTGCGCGGTCTCACCCGCAAGGTGCAGGACATGATCACCAACAACGGCGAGGGCAACCCTTCCTTCAGCAACCTGCCGCGCAAGTTCAACATCGCCATCTGCGGTTGTCGCGACAACTCCGTGCATGCGGAGATCAACGACCTGGCCTTTGTGCCCGCCTTCAAAAATGGCCGCCTGGGCTTCAACGTCCTGGTGGGCGGCTTTTTCTCTGCTCGCCGCTGCGCCGAGGCAATTGGCCTAGATGTCTGGGTGGATCCCCGGGATGTAGTTCCCCTGTGTGAGGCGGTGCTGCTGGTCTACCGGGATCACGGCCTGCGGGCCAACCGGCAAAAGGCGCGGTTGATGTGGCTCATTGACGAGTGGGGCCTAGAGAAGTTCCGGGCGGCTGTGGAGCGCCAGATAGGCCACCCTCTGCTCAGGGCAGCGGAAAAAGATGAGGTGGTCTGGCACAAGCGGGATCTGCTGGGGGTGCATGCCCAGAAGCAGCCGGGCCTCAACTTTGTCGGCCTGCATGTGCCGGTGGGGCGGCTCAACGCCCTGGAGATGATGGAGCTGGCCCGCTTGGCAGAGGTGTACGGCTCCGGAGAGCTGCGGCTGACGGTGGAGCAGAACGTGCTCATCCCCAATGTGCCCGACTCCCGAGTGGCCCCGCTCCTCAAAGAGCCGCTCTTGAAGAAGTTCTCCCCCAACCCAGGGCCCTTGCAGCGGGGGTTGGTGTCCTGTACGGGCAACCAGTTCTGCAACTTTGCCCTTATCGAGACCAAAAACCGGGCTGTGGCCTTGATGGAGGAGCTGGAGGCGGAGCTGGAGATCCCCCAAACGGTGCGCATCCACTGGACGGGCTGCCCCAACTCCTGCGGCCAACCCCAAGTAGCCGATATCGGCCTTATGGGCACCACTGCTCGCAAGGACGGCAGGGTGGTGGAGGCCGTGGACATCTACATGGGGGGAGAGGTGGGCAAAGACGCCAAGCTGGGCGAATGCGTGCGCAAAGGGATCCCTTGCGAAGACCTCAAGCCGGTCTTGGTGGAGCTGCTCATTGAACACTTTGGGGCCAAGCCACGTCAGCATCCGTCCGCCGCCCAGGCTTCTGTTTTGGTAACCCGCTAGCGGTTCTGTTGCCGTCCTGAAAGTTTTTCTTTCTTCGTCGTTGTAAATCTTGGAGGTTTCGATGTCTAAGCTGTTCAGCACTTCCTCTCCCGTCTCCCGTCGGCAATTTTTGGCCGGGGTGGCTGCTCTCACGGCTGGGGCGGCCACGGCTGGGATCCCGCGCGCCCAATCGCAATCCTTGGGCAAAGGCTACTGGGTGGCGCAGGCCGATACTCCCGAAACCACCAGCGCCAAGCTGGGGTTCATCGCTCTAACCGACGCGGCCCCCCTGATCATCGCCAAAGAAAAGGGGTTCTTTGACAAGTACGGCATGAAGGACGTGGAGGTGGTCAAGCAGGCCTCTTGGGGCACCACCCGCGACAATTTGGTGCTGGGATCCGCCGCCGGCGGCATCGATGGGGCACACATCCTCACCCCCATGCCCTACCTCATCACCACCGGCAAAGTTACCGATGGCAAGCCGGTGCCTATGTACATTTTGGCCCGTCTCAATCTGGACGGTCAGGGCATTAGCATTTCCAACCAATATCGGGATTTGCAAATCGGCCTGGATAGTTCCCCCCTCAAGGCCAAGTTTGCCGAGGTCCGAGCTGCCGGCGGGGATCCCAAATGTGCGATGACCTTCCCTGGTGGCACCCACGACCTATGGATGCGCTACTGGCTGGCCGCAGGCGGGATCGATCCCACTAGCGACGTCTCCATCATTGTGGTGCCGCCGCCGCAGATGGTGGCCAATATGAAATCCAGAACCATGGAAGCCTTCTGTGTGGGCGAGCCTTGGAATGCCCAGCTGGTGAACCAAAAAGAGGGGTATAGTGCCCTCACCACCGGCGAGCTGTGGAACGGCCACCCGGAAAAGGCCTTTGCCCTGCGGGCCGACTGGGTGGATGCGCACCCGAAAGCCACCCTTGCCCTGTTGAAAGCGGTGCTAGAAGCCCAGATCTGGTGCGACCAGATGGAAAACAAAGAGGAGATGTGTCGCATCATCGGCGACCGCCGCTGGCTGGGGGTGCCTGTGCCCGATATCTTGGGCCGTTCTCGGGGCACTTTTGACTACGGCACCGGCAAGGTCGTTGAAAACAGCCCCCACCTGATGAAGTTCTGGCAGAACTACGCTTCCTACCCCTTCAAGAGCCACGATCTCTGGTTTTTGACCGAAAACATTCGCTGGGGTTACCTACCTGCCGACACCGATACCAAAGCCTTGGTGGAGCGGGTGAATCGGGAAGAACTCTGGCGAGAAGCTGCCAAAGCCATTGGTCAGGGGGCAGCCATTCCCCCCAGCACCTCTCGAGGAGTGGAAACCTTCTTCGACGGGGTGCAGTTCGATCCCGAAAATCCTGCCGCCTACCTGGAGAAATTGGCGATTAAGAAGCTGGCCTAATTTCCCAACTTTCCCCAGCAAGTTAGCTGCAAACCCTCTGTCCAGGAGAGAAGGGATCCCCGAATCCCCACAAAGAGTGTTCACCTGAAACCCCTTCTCTCTTGGGATCCTCTTAAGTTGACTTCAACCTTACTCCCAGCAAGCCATGAGGATTTTCCACTCTGCCCTACAGTTGGGCTACCACCTCTTTCGGATCCTGCTTCCCCTACTGGTTGGCCTAGGCCACTGGCTGCTGAAAACCAGCCCAGGCTTTGTTCTTCAGTCCAATGCCGGGCTCCACTCCCCGGCCAGCTCTGCATCTTCTTCTGCTTGGAGGCAGCGAGTCCAAATCCACCAAGTGCTGCGCCGCGTTCTTTTGCCCACCACGGCCATTTTAATAGTGCTTGTTCTCTGGCAAATTGCCTACAGCCGTCCCGGAGCCAATTTGCCCACGCCTCTCCAAGTTTGGCAGGACACCTGGGATCCCCTCATTAAAGATCCCTTTTTTGACTATGGCGGCAATGCCAAAGGGCTGTTCTGGCAAATTTGGGCCAGCTTGCGGCGGGTGTTCATTGGGTTTGCCCTGGCCGGCTTGGTGGGGGTTGTGGGCGGCATGATCATCGGGGTCAATCGCTGGCTGTACGAGGCTTTGGATCCCATTTTTCAGGTGCTGCGCACGGTGCCGCCTTTGGCCTGGCTGCCGATTTCTTTGGCTGCCTTTCGAGATGCCAACCCTTCCGCCATTTTTGTAATCTTCATTACGGCCCTCTGGCCCATTTTGATCAACACTGTTGTCGGCGTACAGCAGATCCCTCAGGACTACCGCAACGTGGCCAGAATTGTGCGCATGTCCGGCTGGAAGTACTTTTTCAAAATCGTTTTCCCGGCAACTGTGCCCTATATTTTTACCGGCTTGCGCATTGGGGTGGGCTTGTCTTGGCTGGCCATTGTGGCAGCGGAAATGTTGATTGGCGGTGTGGGCATTGGATTTTTCATCTGGGATGCCTGGAATAGCTCCCGCATCAGCGAAATCATTCTGGCTTTGATCTATGTCGGGATGGTGGGTCTTCTGCTGGATCGCATCACAGCTTGGATTGGCTCGCTGGTGGTGGCTGAGGATCGCTAAATGAGCTTGGCCGAGTTTTAGATTGGTTGCTGACAATTTCTCCATGCTCTCAGAAATCATCTCAGGGGAATCATGAAGACTCAGCCTTACATTGAAGTGGATCATGTCGACAAGGAATTTCTCCTCGACAACGGAGAGGTCTATCCTGTCCTGAAAGACATCCACCTGGAGATCCAAAAAGGGGAATTTGTCTCGCTAATTGGCCACTCCGGCTGTGGCAAATCGACCCTGCTCAACATCATTGCTGGCCTGGAAAAGCCTTCCCGCGGAGGCATTCTCCTGGAGGGCCGACAAGTTACAGATCCCGGCCCAGATCGCATGGTGGTGTTTCAGAACTATTCCCTGCTGCCCTGGCTGACGGTGCGGGAGAACATTGCCCTGGCCGTGGACGAGGTGCTGGGATCCCTTCCCAAAGCAGAGCGAAGCCGGATTGTGGAAGAGCACATCCGCCAGGTGGGGTTGCAGGGGGCAGCCGACAAGCGACCGGCCCATCTGTCAGGAGGGATGAAACAGCGGGTAGCCATTGCCCGGGCTTTGGCCATCCGTCCGCGGGTGCTGCTGTTGGATGAGCCCTTTGGCGCTCTGGATGCCTTGACGCGCGGCAACCTGCAGGAGCAACTGATGGAGATTGCCCAGGCGGAGCAGCTCACCTGTGTCATGGTTACCCACGATGTGGATGAGGCGCTGCTGCTTTCGGATCGGGTGGTAATGATGACCAACGGCCCGGAGGCCCGCATTGGCCAGATTTTGCGGATCCCTTTTCCTCGACCCCGCCATCGTTTGGAAGTGGTGCGTCACCCCGACTACTACAGCCTGCGGGGAGAGATGATCTACTTTCTCAACCAGCAAAAGCGGGCTCGCCAAAAAACGCCTGTTCGCGTGGCCATTGCCAAACACGGCCTGGAGAAGGTCAATTTGGAGGTTGGCTTTGTGCCCCTCAACGACTGCGCCCCGCTGGTGGTGGCGCAGGAAAAAGGCCTGTTTCAAAAGCATGGCCTGGAGCAGGTCACCCTGGTGCGGGAGCCAGGCTGGAAGACCATCTGGGAAGGGATCCGCTCCGGTCGGCTGGATGCGGCCATGGTGGTGGCCGGGATCCCGTTGGCTTCCACCTTGGGAGTAGGGGGAGTTCCGGTGCCTTTGATTACCGCGCTAACCCTCTCCCGCGGCGGCAACGCCATTACCTTCGGGCGCAGACTTTTGGAGCGAGGCGTTCAAAGCCTGGCGGATTTTCGCCAATACCTCAACCACACCCCCGACACAGTCCACACCCTGGGAGTGGTTCATCCGGCTTCCATGCAAAACTTCCTGTTGCGGCACTGGCTGGCCGGTGGGGGGGTGGATCCGGATCGGGACGTTACGTTGACGGTGATCCCGCCGCCGCAGATGGTGGCCCACCTCAAGGCCGGCAACATCGATGGCTACTGCGTGGGCGAGCCCTGGAACTCCCGCGCCGTGCGGGAACAGTTGGGATTTATCGTCACCACCACTCCCGAAATCTTGCCCAGCCACATTGAAAAAGTGCTGACAGTGCGCCAGGATTGGGCGCAAAACTACCCCCGCACCCATGTAGCTCTGGTCAAGGCACTACTGGAGGCTTGTCACTACTGCGATCAGCCGCAGCACCGTTCTGAGATCTTGGAGTGGCTGGCTCAGCCCCAGTATGTGGGCGTGGCCCTGGAGGATCTGCAGCCGGGGTGGACGGGCATCCTGCAGCGGGGAATTGCCGATGAATCCCAAGCCCTCACCGGTTTTCACCAGTTTGCCAACGGGCGCAACACCTGTCCGGAAAGGTTGGAACACCTCTGGATCCTGACGCAAATGGCTCGCTGGGGACTCTGCGCTTTTCCCCGCAATTGGGTTTCGGTTCTCGACCAAGTTCTGGACAGCGAAACCTACGCCCTAGCCGCCAGAGAACTGGGCCTTCCGGATCGGGCCCACGACCGCGGAGCTTTACTCTTTGGCGATGGATCCCGCTTTGACGGAGAGGATCCCGTTGCCTACCTAGAGTCTGTAGCCATACGGCAGGATCTGAAGCTGCAGGAGTACCGGCTCAGCGAAGTTTAGCTTTTGTTACCTTAGCCCCTCAATTGGAAAACACCATGATGACCAGTTCTCGCCTATCTTCCTCACCGCTATCTTCTGCTTCTCCGGTTGCAGGACTGCCCCTTCTTTGTCTTCAGAATGTGGGCAAGACCTACTTCACCTCAGCAGGGCCCTTCGTTGCGCTGGAAAATATCAATCTGGAAGTGGCCGCCGGTGAGTTTGTTTGCATTATCGGCCACTCGGGTTGTGGCAAATCCACCTTGATCAACATGGTGGCGGGTTTTTCGACTCCCACTTCGGGATCCATTACCCTCAAGGGCCAGCCCATCACCTCCCCAGGGCCAGATCGGATGATGGTGTTTCAACATTATTCCCTTTTGCCCTGGCTGACGGCTTTTGAAAATGTCTATCTGGTGGTGGATCAGGTGTACCCAACCAAACCCCGGTGGGAAAAAAGGGAAATTGTTCAAGAACATCTGGAATTGGTAGGTTTGGCGGAAGCAGCCCACAAGCGGCCCAAGCAGCTTTCTGGAGGCATGAAGCAAAGGGTAGCCATTGCCCGTGCTCTTGCCGTTCGTCCGCAAGTTTTGCTCTTGGATGAGCCTTTTGGGGCCTTGGATGCCATTACCAAGGAAGATCTACAAGATGAGCTGCTGGCCATTTGGCGGGATCACCGCTGCACGGTTTTGATGATTACCCACGACATCGACGAGGCTCTCTACTTGTCAGACCGTGTGGTGATGATGACCAACGGCCCCGCTGCCCATATTGGTGAGATCTTGACCATTCCCTTTGAGCGACCGCGCATCCGCTCCCGCATTATGGAAATGCCTGAGTTCTACGAATTGCGTAACCGCGCCCTTGACTTCCTCTATCGCCGCTTTGCCCATGGAGGGGATTGAGCTAGGGTTCAAAATACTTGGAGAGGGAAGTTGATGGCCACTGCTCCGGTTCAGGTAGTTCCAACCGATCTCCCAATGGAGGGGCGGGTCTTGCCCTGCCCAAAACCCTTGCCGACTATCTGGCCAATCCAGTTGCCCAAACCAAATGGGTAGATGGCTACATTGTGGAGAAAGTGGGGCAAACCTTAGGGCATGCAAAGATCCAAACCCGACTTCTCTTCCGTTGGCTCGGTTATGTTGAATGTCAGCCATTGGGGGGTATGGTTTTGGTGAAGGCTCCCGGCCAAACCAAAGGCGGAGTCAGAAGACCTGATGCTGCCTACTCATCTCCAGATTTAATCCAGCAATTTGGAGAGGATATTGCCACGCTGCTGCAGAGCTATCCTTTGGTTGAGGAGATCTTCTCTCCAACCGACTGTGGAGAAGATATTTTCCTAAAAGCCCAAGAGTATCTCAGCTCCGATGTACTGGAAGTCTGGCTGATTTTTCCCAGAAGCAAATACGTTTTTATCCAAACTCAAGATGGCCATCTTTGGCTAGCTGAACAGGACACTGACAAGAGCTAGGTTGTATTACCTGGCTTGGAGATCCAAGTTGCCGCTCTTCTCAGCTAAGGGATCCAAAATGCGAGAGAATTGGGCGTTTAATAGGGATCCCAACTCATGGTGACCGCGATGGAGCCGGAAAAAGCCGTCATCAAAACCCTATGTCCCTACTGCGGCGTAGGGTGTGGATTGGAGGCGGTTTCGACAGCCTCAGGTGACTGGAAAATGAGAGGCGACCGGGAGCATCCTTCCAGCTTGGGGATGGTCTGTGTAAAGGGGGCCACGATCCTGGAGGCAGTTGGTCGGGATCGGCTGCTCTCTCCCCTGTTTCGGGAGAGCTTGGATCAGCCCTTTCGTCGCATTTCTTGGGATCAGGCTTTTGAGGAGATGGTTTCTCGGCTGCGCCGCCTCAAAGACAACCCCCACTCCATAGCCATGTATGGATCGGGGCAGTTGCTCACTGAAGACTATTACGTTGCTCAAAAGCTCATTAAGGGCTGCCTGGGCACCAATAATTTTGACACCAACTCGCGCCTGTGCATGTCCTCAGCCGTCTCGGCCTACACCCAATCCCTGGGATCCGACGGTCCCCCCTGCTGCTACGAGGATCTCGATCTCTGCAATCTGGCTTTTCTGGTGGGCACCAACACCGCCGAGTGCCATCCCATTCTTTTTAATCGCCTGAAGAAGCGGCACAGGACCGGATCCCCCCTCAAAATGGTGGTCGTGGATCCCCGGCGCACTCAGACAGCAGAAGCTGCCGATCTCCACTTAAAAATTCGCCCCGGTACGGATATCGATCTTTTCAATGGGATTGCCCATTTGCTGTTGAAGTGGGGATCAATGGCTACCGATTTTATCGAGGGCTGCACCCAAGGTTTTGCCGAATATGCAGCTTTGCTGGCCGATTATGAGCCGCAGATTGTGGCCCAGCGCTGCGGAATTGCCACCGAGGATTTGATCGAAGCAGCCAAGCTTTGGCAGGGATCCCAAAGGGTTCTCTCCCTTTGGTCGATGGGCCTAAACCAGTCCAGTGAGGGCACCGCCAAGATCACCAGCTTAATCAACCTGCATCTCCTGACCGGGCAAATTGGCCGACCGGGGACGGGCCCCTTTTCCTTGACCGGCCAGCCCAATGCCATGGGTGGTCGAGAGGCGGGGGGGTTATCTCATCTGCTGCCGGGATATCGGCTGGTGAGCCATCCCCAGCATCGAGCAGAGGTGGAGCAGGCTTGGGGTTTGCCCAGCGGCTCCATCTCCCCCCACCCAGGGCTGAGGGCTACCGAGATGATTGCCGCTCTGGAAACCGGATCCCTGCAGTTCTTTTGGATTGTGGCCACTAATCCTTTGGTGAGCTTTCCGGATCTGGAACGGGTCAAAAAAGCCCTGAAAAAGTCTCCCTTTACTGTTTATCAAGAGGCTTATTACCCTACAGAAACGGCAGAATATGCCCATTTGCTTTTGCCCGCCTGCCAGTGGAGCGAGAAAACCGGGGTGATGACCAACTCCGAGCGCAGGGTTACCCTTTGTCAAGCCTTTCGAGACCCCCCTGGCGAAGCCCGACCCGATTGGGAGATCTTTGCTGAAGTGGGGCGCAGGTTGGGCTTTGAAGCGCAATTTTCCTTCCAAACCGCGGCAGAGGTTTATGCAGAATTTGCCGCCCTTACCGCAAATCGCCTCTGCGATCACTCCGGCCTCAGCCATGCCCTTTTGGCAGAACAAGGCCCTCAGCAATGGCCTTATCCCAAAGAAAGAACCTCGGCCCCTAAGTCCACTCGCCTCTACACAGATTGGCGTTTCCCGACCCCCGATGGCCGCGCCCGCTTTATCCCCCACCATTCCCGTGGCCTAGCAGAGCCGCCGGATCCCCAGTTTCCCTACGTATTAACCACGGGCAGGCTTTACGGCCATTGGCACACCCAAACCCGCACCGGCAGGATTGAAAAAATCAAGCACATGCACCCCCAACCCTTTATTGAAATCCATCCTCGCGATGCGGAAAAGCTGGGCCTCCAAGATGGGGATTGGGTTCAGGTGCGTTCTGCCCGCGGGCGGGCCTATTTCCCGGCCAAGATAACTGCCAACATTGCTCCCGGTACGCTATTTGTACCCATGCACTGGGGATCCCTCTGGGCAGAACAAGCTGAGTGTAATGCCCTCACCCATGACATCAGTTGTCCCGATTCCGGACAGCCGGAATTAAAAGCCTGCGCCGTTGCTCTTGAGAAAGCCGATCCATCGCTCAAGCAATCCCCTCAACTCTAGATTTGGTTCCTAATCGAGGTTCCCCATGACTCTGTTTCAGTTTGAGCAAGATTTTGCCGACTCTCTGCGATGCATCCCCATGACCTTGCGCCTAAAGCTGGATTTGTGCGGGATCAAGCTCAAGCTCCATCAATGGGCCAAGTTTTCCTTAGAAGAGCGGCGGAAGTGTGTTGATTGGCCCTCTGAATCTCCACAGGATCTAGAAGAACTCCGCAACCATCTGCGCCATTTGGTTCGCTCCATCTGCCACGAAGAGGTGCAAGAGATTCCCATTGATCCCCAGCCTGAATGGCAAAATCCCAACCAGATCCCAATGGCTGTCCAACAAAAAGCTCAAGACCTGGGGATCCGGCTTGCCCTCGATTTCTGGAGAAACTTGCACGATATCCAGAGATTTGCCTTGCTGAAGTTGAGCCGATCCCATCACGAAAACAAAAATTTCTTGCCCGCTCTGCGAGAGTTTGGCCTGAAGATGGCGAGGGATGGTGATTGCAGTTACTCTGAATCTATTTGAGAGAGATAGTCTGATACATTTACGCTGAACACTGCTGAACATCACTGTTCAACTATGCAGCGATAGCATTCTGTTTGTTTCCAAACAGAATGGCGGTATCCCGCAAAGCTTTGAGTAGAATACCCAAAGCGCAGTTTCCGTGTCGTCTTACTACCAATTTTCTGCTTTGCTTTGGCTACCATGTTGGCAGACTCGAAAGTAAACAGAAAGATCAACTGGTAGTAATCCGTACTGAACATATTATACATTATTTTCAGTATAGTTGAGCTTATTATTGACTAGAGTCATGCTCCTCTGCCATGCGCTGCCCCAGACGACCACCCCCAACCCCTCTTCCACCCTGGGAGAGGAAATGCCTGCTCTAGGGGATCCGGGTCCGCAACAGTTCAAGTGGGCTAATGGGGGATCCCCCTCGAGAGGGGAGAGACTCAGCTCAGCAATATCCGTGCCTAGTCAAAGCAGAGGGCTATTGTTAAGGAATCTAAAGTAAAGTTGAGCTTTTGATATCACTGTTGCCATCTTGTTACCGAAAGCGCTATCGTCTAAGCATCAAAGCTTTTTTCAAAGCTGCTTTATGGGCCCTGGAGGAGCGACCCCTCTGGGGCTTCTTCCATCCGGCTGCAGCTGAGAGGGCAAGGGATGGCTTTATGGGGTAGGGATCACTCCTCGGCGGACGGCAGGCCCCAGGGCGTGGCTGCCGATGTCAGAACGATAGTAGGCCTTGGGAAACTGCACTTGCTCCACGGCTGCGTAGGCTTGGCGCAGGGCCTCGGGTAGGGTTGCCCCTTGGCCGGTAAGACAGAGAACGCGCCCGCCATCGCTCAGGAGCTGCTTGCCTGCCTGGCGGGTACCCGCATGAAACACCAACGCCCCCGTGGTGGCAGCTGCATCCAAGCCGGAGATGGGGATCCCTCGCTCGTAGGCATCGGGATAGCCTGGGGCTGCCATCACCACGCAGGCGGCATAGCCGGGTTTCCATTTGAGCTGGATTTGGGCCAGCCGTCCTTCTATACAGGCCAGCAGCACCTCGTCCAAAGGGTTTTCCAGCAAGGGCAGGATGACCTGAGCTTCGGGATCCCCAAAGCGGCAGTTGTACTCCAACACGTAGGGATCCCCACTGGGCGTGATCATCAAACCGGCATAGATCACCCCCTGGTAGCGGATGCCCCGCCGTTGCAAAGCCTCCAGGGTGGGATCCAGGATCTGGGTTTGGATGCGGGCCAACCCTTCTGGAGTGACCAGGTGATCCGCAGGGGCATGAGCTCCCATGCCGCCGGTGTTGGGGCCAGTATCGCCCTCGCCAAGGCGCTTGTAGTCCTGGGCAGGTGGCAGCGGCACACAGATCTGGCCATCGGTTAGAGCCAAAACCGACACCTCCTGGCCGGGGATAAACTCCTCGATCAGCACCTGATCGCCCGGCTTGGCCAGGGCTGCTTCCAGGGCTTGCACGGCTTCTTCCCGGTTTTGGGCAACGGTTACCCCCTTGCCGGCAGCCAGTCCATCTTTTTTGATGACCACTGGGAAACTCTGGGAGTCGAGATAGGCCACAGCGGCAGATAGCTCAGCAAAGCCGGTAGCGCGAGCAGTCGGGATCCCCGCCTCTTGCATCAATTGCTTAGCCCAGAGTTTGCTTCCTTCCAGTTGGGCAGCGGCGCGGCTAGGCCCGAAAATGGGCAACCCTGCTGCCTGGAAGGCGTCCACGATCCCCTGCACCAAGGGCAGCTCTGGCCCTACCACCGTCAGGCGGATCCCTTGTACGGTAGCAAACCGCACCAGCCCTTCGATGTCGGTAGCCGCCAAAGCCACGGATTGACAGCGGGGCAGCTGCTGCATGCCGCCGTTGCCGGGGGCACAGTAGATCCGAGTAACCTGGGGAGACTGCAACAGCTTCCAGGCCAGAGCGTGTTCTCGCCCCCCAGATCCGATGACCAGAGCCTGCATGGTGTGCTATTCCGCTGTTTCTAAACCCAGCTTGCCTGTTTTCCGAACATCCCCCATTAGACCATGTTCTTGTACCATTTCTGGGGTGTTGGCGCACTCCGGTCAGTGGACGGCGAGAGAACGGCCCCGCCAAGTCCAGTTGCGGCCGGTGGTGGTGCGGATGGCCGAAGCCAAGATGATGGCCGCTGTCGCCCAACCCCCCACTGCCGTTAGCCACCAGTAGCAGAGGGGCAGATGCGCCCAATGCCGGAGCAGAAGCCGGATGGCCAATTGGGCCAGGATCCCTGCCAAGCTGGCCAACAGCACCTCCAGGGATCCCGTAGCCCCAGCCAGGATCACCCCCAACCAGGGCAAGCTGCAGATCCCCAAGACCGTACCCATTGCCAACACCGCCAAGGCCCAGTTGCGCTCCAGGCCCAGGAACCAGTTTTTGGTCCACCCTTCCCAAAGGGCAGCCCCGTTGGCATACATGCGGCTGCGCACCCGCGGCCCTCCCAGGCAAATTTGCAGGCCCAACCCCTGGGCTTTGATCCGTTGCCCCAGGGCCACATCCTCGATCACCACATCGGCCACTCCGGCATGCCCGCCAACTTGCTCGTAGGCAGAGCGGCGAAACAGCAGGAAGGGACCAAAGGCAAAGGCTTTGGGGTTGTCGGGATCGTTCACGGCGACAAAGTTGTAACCCACCGCCAGGATGGTCATCATGATGGGTTGCACCAGCCACTCCGCTAGGCAACCGCACACCAATTGCGGCCCTACACTCACCAAGCCGCTGCCGCTTGCCAGCAAATGTCCTAAGGCCGCTTCAATGGCACCGGATCCCAGCCGCACGTCGCAATCCAGAAACAGCAAGTAGTCGGCTTCTACGCGGGCGACGGCTTGGGCACAGGCCCAGTTTTTGCCCACCCACCTTTGGCCTTTGGGACGGGGATCCCCCTTGAGCAGGTGTAGGCGCGGATCTTGCCGTTCGGCAGCCAGGGCTTGGGCCAACTCCCAGGTGGCATCCGTGGATTCATCGTCCACCAACCACACCTGTAAAGGGGCAGAGGTGCTGTCCAGAATGCTGCTGAGGCAGCCCACCACGTTCTCGGCCTCGTTGTAGGCGGGCACGATCACCGCCAGCCGCTCCATCCCGGCCGCGATTTCCCCTGCCTGTTCCGCCGGGGGATCCCTCAGCCAGGGGGAAGCCCGCAACGCTCGCCTCAGTTGCAGAGCCACTAGGGCAATCGCCAAAGCTGTTAAGGACAATACCCCCGTTAGGATTTCTCGGATCCCCACTCCTGCTTCCCTCGTTGTTTAGATGTGCTCAGTTTAGATGTGCTCAGCTAGAAATCGCAGGAGCCCCGCACTGTACCCGTAGGGTCAGTGCCGGGAGGAATGCGCTTTGATGAAGTACAATTGAAGTACAATGAACTTATGAGCCAAGTCCTGACCATATCCTGTAAGCTCAAGGTGTCCCCATCGCAAGCCGCCAAATTGGACGCGACGATGGATGCCTTTGTACAGGCATTGAACTGGGTCAACCAAAACATGCCGGAGAAGATCGTCAACGCGGTCAAACTGCAATCCCTTTGCTACTACGAGATTCGAGCCCGGTTCGGCTTGTCCAGTAACTTGGCTCAACAGGTGTGCAGGCGGGTGGCAGGCGCTCGCAAAGTGGCGAGACAGCGCAACCGTCCGGTTAAAGAGTTCAAGCGTAGGTTCGTCGCCTACGACGCACGTATCTTCTCGTTTCGCGAGAAAGACTGGACGGTGTCGCTGGCCACGGTGGAGGGTCGGGAGCGCTTTGGGCTGGCCATTGGTAACTACCAGCGCGGGATGCTGGCTGGTTCCAACCCAAAAGCCGCCACGCTGATCAAGCGCAAAGATGGCTCCTACTACATCCAGATTTGCGTAGAGGAAAAACCACCCAAGCAGCAAGATACCGACAAGGTGATCGGGGTGGACTTGGGAAGGATAGATATCGCCCATACCTCAGAGGGGAAGAACTGGAATGGACAGCAGTTGAACAAAGTCCGAGACCACTACTTTCGGTTGAGGGCGGTACTCCAACACAAAGCCAGTAAGGGCACCCGCAGTTCGCGGCGCAGATGCAGAGAACTGTTGCAACGGCTGTCTGGCAAGGAGAGACGCTTTCAAGCGTGGGTCAATCATCGCATCTCCAAAGCTATTGTCTCTAGGGCAAAGGCTACCAACAGCGCTATTGCTCTGGAAGACCTGACAGGGATCCGGGAAAGGGTCAATCAACAGCCACGCAGCAAAGCCGAACGGCGCAGGGCCAACAGTTGGGCGTTTTATCAACTCCGTCAATTTCTGGAGTACAAGGCTCTGCGTGCAGGGGTTGCTTTGATTCTGGTGCCGCCTGCCTACACGTCGCAGACCTGCCACCGGTGTTTGCACATCCACCCTGAGCAGGGCAAGTCCTACCGCAGTGGTAAGTCGTTTAAGTGTGGGCACTGTGGATGGGAAGGGGATGCGGATTTGAATGGTGCGAATGTGATTGCGCTTTTTGGGGCTGTCGTAAACCAGCCTAGAGGTCCGGGCTTGTTTTGTTCTCTGGTAGAGCAGAGCAGGCTCAGGGCTACTGAAAGCCCGCCCCGTACCGCTTAGCGGTCGGGGTCGGGTAGTTTACGAACAGATTCCCACCTCTAATGCTCTAGCTCTGGGATGGCCCAATGATTTTCTAGGCAGACAAAACCCCCTCTACGATATCGCCATAGGGCCGGGGAAAGATTAGCCAGACCTGGCGCTGGGTTTCCACCAAGGCACGCACCAAAGGGGAAAGATGGGCAATTTCTTCATAGCCACGCTCGGTTTTGAGCTGGATCCCTTGGTCATAAAAGCTATAGCCCTGGACGTGGGCAGAGCGGATGCCCAAGTAACTTTCAGGATCCAGCCCATCCCGCAGCATTTTGGCCTGCACAGCAGCCACCAGGGTTTGGCGTTGTTCCTCAGACAACTGGGTAATGTTGCGGGCCTTGAACAAATCCCGCTCCAAGTAGCGCCGCGACAGATCCGCCAAGATGGGATCCTTCCCCGACATGGCCCAGAGGCGCATGGGGTAGCTGAAGATGATATCGTCGGCAGCCAAGTAGAGGGGGAGCGGCAACTCGAAGGGATCCCCTTTTTGAGCCGCCAGCGAGGCCCAGCACCAAGCGCTGAGGATGGGATCCAGCTCAATCTCCCCCCTTTGCAGGAGCGCCTCTGCCCGCCTGAATAGCCGCTCCAAGATAAAACGGGCACAGAGGCTCTTGGGGTGCTGGTACACCTGGGTGTACATGAAATAGCGCACCACCAGGTAGTGCTCGATGGCCCCCAGGCCTTTGCGAGCCGGGATGGACAGGGATCCCGTCTCCGGGTCATAATCCAGCACCGTTAGGATGCGATCCAAGTCCAGGTGGCCGTATTGGGCACCCGTGAGCAGGCTATCCCGCATCAGGTAATCGAAGCGGTCGCAGTCCAGTTGGCTGGAGATGAGTTGCCCCACCAGCGGCAGGGGAAACTGCTTCTGCAGCACTTGCTGCATCTGGGCCGGCAGTTGGGAATCAAACTCCGCCAGCAGCGTCCTCACCTGGGGATCCTCCCGGAGAATGCGGGCCGTCCAAACCTCGTGCCGGCAGCCGAAGATCTCTTCCCCGGCATGGCTAAAAGGGGCATGGCCAATGTCGTGCAGCAGAGCCGAGGCCAAGGTTACCGCCCGATAGGGACGCAGCTCCGGGTGGCGATGGGCCAATTTGTCGAACAGCCGCCGCGTTACCTGCAGCACCCCCACCGAATGGGTAAAGCGGGATCCCTCTGCCCCATGGAAGGTAAAAAAGGCCGTGTCCAACTGGCGAATGCGGCGCAGCCGCTGAAAGGCCGGTGTATCGATCAGGCGAATGAGCAGAGCCTCAACCGCGTCCCCTCCATTCAGGCTGATGGCGCCATGCAGGGGATCGTGGTAGGTGCGGGACTTGCAAAACCGTAGCGGCATACTCCCACCATACCTCGCCAATTTTGGGATCCTTGGCTAGCCTGTCTGGGGGTGCTTCCCGCCTCGCCCTATCTATGCCCGCTTTCCCATGCCTCTCTCTGCAAAGGATGCCAGCACCCGAACCCCAGAAAACTCGACTCCAAGACAACAAGACAGCTGGGTGTTCCTCCTCTCCCTGCTGATTTTGATACTCAGTTTGGGGCTAACCGCCTGCTCTGCCAGTTCTGGATCCCCTGTTGTGCCCAGCCCACCCACCCTCACCCGCTACGTTGCCCTGGGAGCCAGCGATGCCGTTGGCTACAACGCCTCCATTTCCTGTGATGGCCCAGCCAACGCCGCCGGCACTCGACCCCAGCGCTCAGAGCCCCTGGACTGCCCCAATGGAACGGGCTATGTGCCCCGCCTGGCTCGCTTGCTGCCCGGCCCAGTGGAGCTTATCAACCTGGGCCGTTCGGGAGCGGTGCTCAGCCCCGCCATGCAAGCCCTGAGGCAGGGGATCCCGGCCAATTTGCTGCAGGATCAAGTGCCGCGCCTTCCCCCCGATGCCACCCTGATCACCATTTGGGTGGGCGGAAACGATACCAACGCCATCGCTCTGGCGGCGGCTCAACGGGCTCTCCAAGGTGAGGATCCCTTGCCCTTCGTCGATCAGCAGATCCGACAATTCGCCGCCGATTACCAAACCCTGCTGCAAGCGGTGCGTGCCCGTGCCCCTCAAGCTCGCCTGGCGGTGGCCAACCTGCCCAACTTCGCCCTGATTCCTCTGGGTCAGCAGCAACCCAGCAGCGTGCGCCAACTGCTCTCCCTGATCTCGGTTAGCCTCACGCAACGGGCCATCAACCCCTTAAGCCAACAGGGGATCCCAGTGGTGGACTTGCTCTGCGATCCCCGCTCCTACCGACGCGAGTCCTTCTTTCCCGGCCCGCTGGCCGACGGCTTTCACCCCAACGACCGGGGCTACGCCGATTTGGCCGATGCCTTCTTGAGCGCCCTTCGGCAACCGCTCCCTCCCCAACCCCGCTGCCCTCCCTTTAGCGAGGTGGGATCCCTGCAACCAGATGCGGCGGCAGAGTCTGCCCTCCGCAGTTTTCTCACGGATGGATACAAGCCGGCACAATAGGAAGGATCCCTGCGCTCGGCAAGGGATCCCAAAGGCGCTTAGACGATCCAGCCACGGAGAACGGGCCAGTTTTAGGAAGCAGCTACCGCTGCCGAGGAACGCCGCCGCCGGCCCAGAGCACCCGCTACCGGCTCCGGTTGGGTTTCCACACTCAAGGAAGACACAGACTCCTCTTCAGGGGATTGCACAAAAACCGCCACCGTGGGCTTGCCGGGCAATTGTTCTCGCAAGAAACGGCGCACCACCCGCTCCACTTCGCCCTTAAGGCCGGCCCAGTCGATGTCCAGGCTGCCCCGCTCCAGCGAGCGAGCAAATTGGGGCCACGCTTGCCGAAGGGTGTTCTCCAGAAGGGGTTTCAGGTCGGATCCCTTGAGTTGGTTCCCTTCCCCCGCCAAGCCAAAGGTTTGCACCTGCGGGGTGCAGAGCAACTGGCCGCTGCCGTCCAGGCTGATCACCACCGTCACCATGCCATCTTTGGCGATCTGCTGCCGCTCCTGCAGCATCTCATCCATCACCACTCCATCGTGGGAAGCGGCGATCATCTGCAGGCCAGAGGGGACGCGGCCCGTGATGGCAATGCGCTCCCGGTTCACCTCCACCACATCGCCGTTGTCGATGATTACAATGTTTTCCCGCGGGATCCCCATGCTCATGGCGGTTTCGGCGTGCTTGACCAGCATGCGGTATTCCCCGTGGGTGGGAACGAAGAACTTGGGGCGGGTGAGGGCAATCATCAGCTTCTGGTCTTCCTGGCAGCCGTGGCCGGAAACGTGCAGGCCCTTGTCTTTGCCGTAAATGACATTGGCTCCCAGCTCCATCAGCTTGTCGATGACCCGCGAGACCGCGATGGTGTTGCCAGGGATCGGGTTGGCCGACCACACCACCGTGTCTCCTGGCTTGATTTGCAACTGCGGGTGCTCACCGTTGGCAATGCGGGTGAGAGCAGCTAGAGGTTCTCCCTGGGATCCGGTGGTGAGGATGATCACCCGGTCATCCGGCAGGCTGTTGATCACATGCATCGGCTGCAGCGTTTCGTCCTTGCAGCGGATGTAGCCCAAACGCCGCGCGTGAGCCACCACATTCAGCATGGAGCGGCCCAGCAGAGACACCACCCGACCCTGCTGTTCGGCGATCTGCAGCACCAAGTTGAGACGATGCACCGAAGAAGCAAAGGTAGTGATGATCACCCGCCCTTTGGCTCCGGCAATGGCCTTGGTGAGACCCGGCACCACAGAGGCTTCGGAAGGGGTAAACCCCGGCACTTCCGCGTTGGTGGAGTCGCTGATCAGGCAGAGCACTCCCTTTTCCCCATGTTCGGCCAACCGCTGCAGGTCGAAGTACTCCCCATCCACGGGGGTATGGTCGATCTTAAAGTCGCCGGTCTGAATAATGACGCCCACAGGCGTGTGCAGAGCCACCGTAAAGCTATCGGCAAAAGAGTGGGTGTTGCGAATGAATTCGGCAAAAAAGTGCTTACTCAAGGGAACGATTTCACGGGGGCCAACAGGACGCAGCTCTGTGCGGTTGAGCAGGCCCACTTCCCGCAATTTCTCTTCCAGCAGCGCCAGCGCCAATCTGGGGCCGTAGATGACCGGAATATCGAACTCCCGCAAGTGATACGGGATCCCGCCGATGTGATCTTCATGGCCGTGGGTAATCACCATCCCCCGCACTTTGTCGCGGTTTTGCTTGATGTAGGTCATGTCCGGCAGCACGATGTTCACGCCGTGCATGCTCTCATCGGGAAAAGCCAAACCGGCATCCAAGAGGATAATGTCGTCCTCGTAGCGGAAGGCCCATGTGTTTTTGCCGATCTCCCGCTCGCCGCCCAGCGGAATCATCTGAACGGAAGAGGTGGATTGTGGGATCACAGAACGAGAAGCAACTGAAGAACGTGGTGTTGGCATATGGGTTTAGATCCTCAACAGTAAAAAAACAAAAACAGAAATGGGCACAAGCTATCCCCAACAAGGCTGTGGGTGAAAGCTGAACTCAGCCGCCGCAACTTATTTGCTTCCCAAGCTGGGAAAGAGCTTTTCGGGGAAAAAGCCACTTACCCACAGGTCAAACGCCACAAAAGAGCCCCTTGCAAACCCCTGAAAACCGTGGTCATGGCAGAAGCAAAGCCTAAAAATGCAATCATGAAACTTTCGTCGCCATTTGTTCGGATCCCTTCGATTCAGCCAGTAGGCCCATCTCTTCAAGCACCTGTCGCAAAACCTGCAGAGAACTGGGCTGTAGAGGCGCTAGGGGAAGGCGCGCCCGACCCACTCGCCAACCCTGCATCTCCAATGCGGCCTTAATCGGAACTGGGTTGGTCTCGATGAATAAAACCTTGAACAACGGAAACAGGCGCAGGTGGTGGGCCAAAGCTTGATCGTGTTGCCCCCTGATGTAGCTCTGGATCAACTCCTGCAACTGCAACCCAACTAGGTGGCTGGCTACACTGACCACACCGCTGCCTCCCAAAGATAGGAGTGGCAACGTCAGAGAGTCATCTCCCGAATAAATGGCGAAACGCGAGGGAGTGAGTCGCCGAATTTCCGAAGCTACATCCATCATACCACTGGCTTCTTTGATGGCGACAACCGTTTCCAATTCTGCTAATTGGGCTACAGTCTCCGGCTGTAAACTGGCCCCTGTCCGACTGGGAATGTTGTAGAGCAAGATGGGCAGGTCACTGGCTTGGGCGATGGCCTTGAAGTGCTCATAAAGGCCGGCCTGGGTAGGCTTGTTGTAGTAGGGCACCACCTGCAGAGAGCCATCCAAACCGAGTTGAGCGGCCTTTTTTGTGGCTTCAATGGCCTCACGGGTGGAGTTGGATCCCGTCCCGGCGATCACCTTAGCCCGACCGGCTACGGCATCTCGCACCACGCGGAACAGCTCGTATTCCTCTTGCCAGGTTAGGGTGGGAGACTCGCCCGTAGTGCCACAGACCACCAAGCCGTCACTGCCGTGGGTTGCCAAGTAATCGGCCAAACGAGCGGCCTCATCGTAGTTAAGCTCCCCCTCATCAGTAAAGGGGGTAACCATGGCCGTCAGCACTCGACCGAAGTTCACCGATTGCTTCTCCCCATCAACCACACCAATCCGACGATTAACCGGGCGACCCAGATGAGACCAGTTTGTTTTTCCATCATACCTGCCTTTGCGTTAGGGATCCCGCTTGCCTGCCCTGCCAAGGCCCAGTTTGTGCCTCACCCGGTTGCCACAGGCTGGATAAAAGGGAGATAACAAAGAAGACAGACCGTTTGAACACGGAATGTATAGCCATTTGCCAATCCTGCCCCTACCTTTGGGGGGAGCAGCCTTTCTACCGACACTTGAGGATCCCTATGGACGCCCTAACTGCCCTGAAAGAGCGCATTTCCGCCGACAAATTGGATCCCAGCCGCCGTTTATCGGAAGCGGAGATCCGAGAGCTGGTGGCTTATGCTACGGAAGCTCCTTCTTCCTTCAACATTCAGCACTGGCGGTTTGTTGCGGTCACCGACCCGGAAGACAAAGAGCGCCTCAAATCTCTGGCCTACAACCAACAGAAGGTGGCGGATGCATCGGTGGTGTTTATCATCCTGGGGGATCTGCGGGGGTATGAGAAACTGCCTGAAATTGTGCAAAGAAGCGTTGCTGCCGGGATCCTCTCGCCCGAAAAAGCGGAAGGCTGGGTGAACATGGCCCAGGCAACCTATCTGATACATTCACGCTGAACTCTCCTGAACATGGTTCAGGAAAGAAGCGATCGCATCCTGCCTATCTCTGTTCGCGTCAGCGGGACGGAGTCCAAGCAGGAAGGCGGTATCCCGCAAAGCCCTGAGGAATACCCCCCGAGCGCTTTCCCCCTTCACTTCCCGGCAACCGTTGCGGTGGACTCAAGGATCAGGGGGAAACTTGGTCTACTATATCCCTCTCAATGACTTTTGCCAAACCGCCTAAAGCTCAGTAAATTCAGCAAAGTTCAGGGTTTTGGGGGTTAGAGGCATGCTCCACAATCCCACCTTGGCGCGGGATGAAGCGATTCGCTCTGGGGCGATGGCTGCCATGGCGCTGATGATCGCGGCTCAGGCCAAGGGTTTGGTGAGCGGGCCGATGATCGGCTTTGATCCGGAAGGGGTAAAGCGGGAGTTCGGCATTGCCGACCGCTACGTGCCGGTGATGCTGCTGGCGGTTGGATATGCGGCAGCGGGTAACCTGCCGCGCAAGCCTCGCTTGGGGGTGGATGAAGTTCTGGCCTTTGGGCGAGGGCGGGAGTTTTAGCCCTAGGCTCAGGTGGGATCCCTGTCGCCCTCTCCTGGGCTCCTACCGGCATCAAGCCTTGAGAAAATGAACCAGCTGTTGCAAGCGATCCCAAGCGGCACCCCTGGCGAGAATCTCGCGAGCTTGGGCGATCCCGGTTCTCCAATCAGGGGCCACTCCGGCCACCTGCAGGGCCAAAGCAGCATTCAAGGCCACCACATCCTGCTGGGCAGGCGTCCCGGATCCCTGAAGGACTTGGGCGAGGATGGCGGCATTTTCCGCCACATCCCCCCCCTTGAGAGCTTGGGTGGGTGCCAGGGTCAGCTCGTAATCTGCAGGGTTCAAGACTTCCGTCCGTACCAGCCCACCGGACAGGATGCCCAGATCGGTGGGTTGATCCAGACCGGCCTCGTCGAGACCTTCGCGGCTGTGCAACACAATGGCCCCTTCCCGTCCCAACAGGCGCAGGGCCTCTGCCATTACCGGCACCAGCTCCTGGGCGTAAACCCCGATCACCTGGCGGTTGGGATAGAGGGGGTTGACCAAGGGCCCCAACAGGTTGAAAATGGTGCGAACCTTGAGGGCCCGCCGATAGGGGATCACCGCCCGCATGGCCGGGTGCCACTGGGGAGCAAACAAAAAGGTGATGCCCACTTCCGCCACAGCCGCCCGCACCCGCTCTGGCTCAGCCCCCAAGTTCACCCCCAGGGCCTCCAGCACATCCGCCGAGCCGACCTTGCCAGAGGCGGAACGGTTGCCATGTTTAACCACCGGGATCCCGGCTGCACTGACCACAAAGGCCACCGCCGTGGAAATGTTAAAAGTGCCGGCCCCATCGCCGCCGGTGCCACAGGTATCCACCAGGAGAGGCAAGTCCAGCGGGGATCCCAGCGAAGCCCGCTGTAGCACTCGTGCCATGCCGGCCAGTTCACCGGCGCTCACACCCTTGGCTTGCAGGGCCGCCAGAATCGCCCCCGACACCACATCTGGCACTTGGTTCTGGAGCCAACCGTTCATCAACTGTTCAGCTTGGGCTTCGCTGAGAGATTGCCGATCCAGCAACTGCCCCAAAAGCTGTGGCCAAAGGTCAGCCGTTTCCGTCATGGGTCGGGATCCTGGGTGTCAGCGGGTACTTATAGTAGCGTATCCCGCCTCTGGGTCACTTGCCTCGTGCAGGTCGGGCCATGCTGAGGGTTAGCTAATCCGCCCAGAAGCTCCGCCCTCCTTATTGCTACGCAACGCGACGCAACCACTTTAGCGGCGCGGAGCGCTATGCCTCAGCGTAAGGGTCGGGATGAAAGGCGGTCTTTGTTCTATAATCAACCTGGCTGTACAAAACGGCTTTGCCGGAATCTGGTACAGCTACGCGGTGGGACATTCCGTGTCTGCTCGCTGAGGGTTCTTGTGATAGCTCCCCGTTGAAGCGAGAAGCGCACACTCTTTCGCTTTAGCAGCGCGGAGTGCTTTGCGTCAGCATGAGTGCGGGAGTATGTCACCATAGTGGGTTTGACCTGAGCCGTTTCCGGCCCTAGCAGGGTGCGCTCCATTCTTCTCTTCCCTCCCGGAGGTTGTGATGAACCCTCCAACTAACCCAAGGGCTTGCAGCCCGCTTGCACGAGCGGGAGCCTTTCCCCCCATCCATGTTGTGGGCGGGGGGTTGGCGGGGACAGAAGCTGCTTGGCAAATTGCCCAGGCAGGGTTGCCTGTCATCCTTTCGGAGATGCGCCCCGTGCGTCAGAGCCCGGCCCATCACACCGATCAGTTGGGGGAGCTGGTGTGCAGCAACTCCTTTGGGGCTGCGGCCAGCGATCGGGCGGCAGGGCTGCTCAAGGAAGAACTGCGACAACTGGGATCCCTGGTGATCGCGACGGCGGATTGCCATGCAGTGCCGGCAGGAGGGGCATTGGCAGTGGATCGGGCCCGCTTCAGCCAGGCTCTCACGGAAGCCATTCAAAACCATCCCCGCATCACCCTGCGTCGGGAGGAGGTGACGGAGATCCCGGAGGGCATTGCCGTCCTCTGTACCGGCCCTCTGACCAGCGATCCCCTGGCCAAGGCACTGCAAGCCTTTACGGGCCTGGAGTACCTGAGCTTTTTCGATGCTTCTAGCCCCATTGTTACCGGGGATTCGTTGAACCGAGCGGTGGTGTTTCAGGCTTCCCGCTACGACAAGGGGGAAGCAGCCTATCTCAACTGCCCCATGACGGAAGCGGAGTACGAACGGTTTTGGCGGGCGCTGGTGGAGGCAGAGCAGGCGCCCCTCAAGGATTTTGAACGGGAGGAGCGCAAGTTTTTCGAGGGCTGCTTGCCGATTGAAGAAATGGCGCGCCGGGGCAAAGACACCCTCTGTTTCGGCCCCTTGAAGCCGGTGGGGCTGGTGGATCCGCGCACGGGATCCCGTCCTTACGCGGTGGTGCAGTTGCGGCAAGAGGACAAAGCAGGGCAGCTGTGGAACTTGGTGGGCTTTCAAACCAACTTGAAATGGGGAGAACAGCAGCGGGTCTTTCGCCTCATCCCCGGCCTGGAACAGGCGGAGTTTGTCCGCTTTGGGGTGATGCACCGCAATACATTTTTGAATTCGCCCCAGCTTCTGTGGCCGACCTTGCAATTTCGTCGCCGACCCACGCTGTTTGCCGCCGGCCAGTTGGTGGGCACCGAGGGCTATGCCTGCGCGGTGGCAGGGGGATGGTTGGCCGGACAGAACGCCGCCCGCCTGGCTCTGGGGTTGCCCTTGATCACGCTGCCCCCCGAAACAATGATGGGATCCCTGTTTCAGTTCATCAGCAGCGCCGATCCCAGGCACTTTCAGCCGATGCCGGCCAACTTTGGGCTGTTGCCGGATTTGGAGGGGCGCCAGCTTCGCAACAAGCAGGAGCGCTATGGCCGTTACCGGGATCGGGCTTTGGCTGCTCTGAAAACGACTGGGTTGGTGCGCCAAGTGCAAACTGCCTAGGGGAGGCCCAGGCTGGAGCGTGTTCCCGACCATTGCGATCCAAGTCAAAGTCGAGATTGAGCGTTATCGTCATTTGAAACTAGATTGAGACACTTCCTAGGCGTTTCGCGACCGCCCCCAGCCCCTCTCCCTCTGGGGGAGGAGAGTCGGGAAGCAATGCCACAGAAATATTTAGAAATGTTTCATTCCTATGCCGCGGTAGCAGATCCCAAAACGAGCTGTCAAAAGCTGGGCAAACCTGTTGGCTACCTTCCCTCTTTCCGCTGCTCACAAGACAAAAGGGCGCGCATGGACTCCAACAGTTGGGGTGCCCTCTGGGTTAGGTCTTGATAGAGGCAAATTTGCTGTTGGCAGCGGGCCAGGTTATGGGCCTTGCGGCTGGGGTAGCGTTGGGGATCCCAATTCCAGTAAGCGTCTTCAAACCAATCCTGCAAAAAGCGCATCCCCAATTCCAGGGTAATCAGTTGGATCCCTTGGAGAAGGAGTTCCGGTTGTAAGGCGTGCAAGTTCCCGGTTTGGGCATAGCCCCGCAACCCGGCCAGGATCGCCTCTGGCTGAAGGGTATTTCCTCGTTTGCCCCAGGAGCGCAGGGCATCCCCCAATTCAACATAGAGATTGTGATACATAAAGGTGTCCAGATCCACCAGGCCCACAAATCGCCCCTGCTCATCGAACAAAAAGTTGTTGAACTTGAGATCGGCATGGATGATTTGAGTTGGGATCCCCGAGGGCAGCAGAAGATTGGGCACAGTTTCGATTAAAAACTGCCATTCTGCCTGCACTTCTAGGGCCGGCTCATACTGGCGTAGCTGTTGCCAAAGGTGAGCCGTATCGTGAAAATGCGGGATCTGGAAGCGAAAACGATAGTCCATCTGGGCCAAGAGTCGATGCAGGCGTCCAACGGCTGCCCCCGCCTCTTCCAGATAGCCCCAATTGGGAGGAGTTGGGTGACAGGATCCCGGCAGACAATCCATGACCCGCCACAGCCCTTCTGCCCAGGACAAGTGCAGGGATCCATCGCGAGCGCGACGGAATCGGGGCACAGGGAAGCCGTGTTGTCTCAGCCATTGGCCGATGGCTTGACCATCTTCAGTGACAGCAGGATCAAATCGGGGGTGAAGGCGCTGGACGATGAAGGATCCCTCAGAGGTGTTGAGTTTCCAAGTTTGGTGAATGAGGCCCACTCGGATGGCTTCGGGTGGCTCTGGATCCCCCAGTTGAAAGTGCTGGACAAGGGGATCCAGCCAAGTCAGGTCAAGCATAGGCAAGGAAGAAATCTATTCAAGCTTGGGGTGCTGGGTCGATCTTTTCGTTTTCAGAGCTGCCTCAAACTGCTTACCACAGCGGCGGCCTTTGAGGCTTACAGTTCAAGTTCCATTGAAGTGGCTTCATGTTGACGATTTTACCGTCCTCGATAAACAGGGCAAGTTGTTTGGGAGGGTGCAGCTTGTTATGCAACCACAGCCTTTTTGCGGCTCACCCGAACGGGACTTGTCGCCAGAACTCACTGCCCAATTGGCCGAGAACTCAGGTGTCGTTGTGGCAAACCCGCGAAAGAGCCCCATTTGCTACCTTAATGAAGGTTGCTGGCCGGACAACCGTTAGGTTCCCTCATCACCCCATGGATACCCGCCTAATCAACATTGGCTTTGGCAACATCGTCGCCGCTGGGCGTGTGGTCGCCATTGTCAGTCCCGAGTCAGCTCCCATCAAACGCATCATCAGCGATGCCCGCGAGAGGGGCCAGTTGATAGATGCCACCTATGGTCGTCGTACCCGCGCTGTCATTATCACCGATTCCGGGCACGTTATCCTCTCCGCCATCCAACCCGAAACCGTTGCCAACCGCTTCCTCACGGCCAAGCCCGGTTTGTCAGAGGAGACCGAGTGAAAGCCCATCGCTGTAAGCCGTTTGAGAAACCAGAAGTGAGATATCCTAAAACAAACCCAAACAAGTCAATTGCCCAGCCGTCTTGCGTCGGTCTCTGTCTATGCCAACCTCTCCTACCCCGGTTTCCTCTGAGTGTACGCAGCAGCAGGGATCCCTTCCGGCTCCTACCCCGCGCGGTCGCTTGGTGGTTTTGACAGGGCCCAGCGGAGTGGGTAAGGGTACGCTGGTCAACCAGTTGCGCCAGCGCCACCCCGAGCTGTATCTCTCGGTTTCGGTCACCACCCGCCCCCCCCGCCCCAGCGAACAGGAAGGTGTCAACTACTACTTTCGCAGCCGGGAGGAATTTCTCAACTTGATTGAAGCCAACGAGCTGTTGGAATGGGCACAGTATGCGGGCAACTTTTACGGCACTCCCCGCGAGATCGTGTTCCAAAAACTTAACCAGGGTCAGGATGTGCTGCTGGAAATTGAGCTGGCGGGGGCCCGTCAGGTGAGGCAACAGTACCCAGATGCCATTCGCATCTTTCTCTGTCCCCCTTCTCTGGAAGAGCTGGAACGTCGCATCCGCGAGCGCGGACAAGACTCGGAGGCCAGCATCGAGCGCCGCCTGGAACAGGCCCGCAAGGAATTGGATGCCCAAGACGAATTTGACTACGTGATTGTCAACGACAACCTGGAGCAAGCGCTGCAGGAGCTGGAAGCCCTGCTCTATCCCCCCTCTCCCTCTTCAAAGGAGCAGCAGCCCTAGCTTCTCCAGCCCCTTCCCGGAACGCTGGTGTCGGTGGTGCAGTGGCTCCAGATTGGGCCTAGGGTTAACTTTCGGTTAAGAAAAAAGCTGCTGGGGAGGGTAGTTTGGCTTTACCAAAAAACTGGGTCTGAAGCCCCGCCCTAAGGCCTACGGCCCGCTGACGCGACCAGGGCGGCTTTTATCTTGCTAGACCTTTGATAAAATAGGCCCATGCGCGTCCTCGAAGCCAAGCTCCTCAACGGCACAGCCCAGCAGTACCAAGCCCTGGATGAGGCCATTCGGACTGCCCAGTTCGTGCGCAACAAGTGCCTGCGCCACTGGATGGATCATCAGGGGGTGAACAGGGCCACGTTGTACTCCCTCTGCAAGGACTTGGCCAGAGAGTTCCCCTTCGCCCAGAAGCTGAACTCCTCTGCCCGGCAAGCCAGTGCGGAGCGAGCCTGGTTTGCCATCTCCAACTTCTACCGCCGCTGCAAGGAGAAGGCAGCCCGGAAGGGCTATCCCAAGTTCCAGAAACATTGCCGCTCCGTGGAGTACAAGCTATCCGGCTGGAAGCTGTCTCCTGACGGCATGTCCATCACCTTCACGGACGGCTTCCAGGCGGGCACCTTTGCCCTGTACTGCAACGGCGAGGCGCGGCGGGACATCCTCACCCTGAAAATCAATCGGGTGCGGGTAGTGCGGAGAGCCGATGGCTACTACGCCCAGTTCTGCCTGGACGTGGAGCGTCGGGAGAAGGTGGGCTACACCGGCAAGGCGGTGGGGCTGGATGTGGGCTTGATGCACTTCTACACCGACAGCCACGGAAACAAGGTAGAGTGCCCCAAATTCTTGCGTCGTGCCGAAAAAAGGTTGAAGCGAGAGCAACGCAGGTTAAGTCGGAAGTTTCGGAGAGGGGCCAAACCCCAATCCAAGAACTACCACAAGCAGAGGAAGCGACTAGGCAAGGTACACCTGAAGGTTCAACGCCAGCGTAGAGACTGGGCTGTGAAGCTGGCCCGGTGCGTGGTGACATCTAACGTTCGCTTGCAGCGGCGCGGAGCGCTTTGTCGTGGTGTACGAGGACTTGCAGGTGCGGAACTTGGTGCGGAATCACCACTTGGCTAAGTCGATTCACGATGCGAGCTGGAGTTTATTCACCGGGTGGCTGGACTCCTACGGGAAGGTCTTCAACAAGGTGGTGGTGGCCGTGCCGCCCCAGTACACCAGTCAGGACTGTTCTCATTGTGGCCACTGGGTGAAGAAGACGCTGTCCACTCGCACCCATCAATGCCCGCAGTGTGGGGTGGTACTTTGCCGGGATGAGAATGCGGCCATCAACATCCTGCGCAAAGGGTTGGAGTTGTTGGGTGAGGAGTGGAACAACGGTACCTTTGGGCAAAAGGGAACCGCCCCGAAAGGGGGAACGCCTGGGGAGAAAGGCCTACGGCCCGCTGCCGCGATGAGCACCGCTGCTGTGGAGGGGCAACCTGACACGGTAAGTGCTGTCGCAGAACCAGGAACCAGAATCCCCTGCCTTTAGGCAGGGGAGTATGTCAATTGTGAGATAATGGTAAAGCTGCGCTTTCTGTGCAGCCTCTGGTTCTAATCAGTTCTATCTGGCCAATTAGGGGATAGTATGCTGCACACACTATCTGGCCAATTAGGGGATAGGTCTCCAGCTCTGATCGGGATCCACTGTATCCTGGAGCTTTACGACTGCCCGGCCAAACTTTTGGATGATGCCTCTCTGGTGCAACAGGCTTTGCGGGAGGCAGCGAGACGCTCCAACTCCACCTTTTTGGGAGAGCTGTGCCATCCATTTGAGCCACAGGGGATTACAGCCCTCGCTCTTTTGGGGGAATCCCACATCTCCATTCACACCTGGCCCGAAGCGGGCTACGCGGCGGTGGATGTGTTCACCTGTGGTCGCCACACCCGACCGGAAGCGGCCTGTGAATATCTGATCGACGTGTTTCAAGCGCGACGATATTCCCTGCGCAAGGTGCCCCGCCGCACCGCGCAACCGACACTCCTGGAAGAGGCCCCAGACTCGGCTGAGGTGCTCACCTGTGAAGCGACCCGACGAAGGCGCTGAGATCTTCGCCAATCGCAGCTTTTTCCAGACTGTCATGGGGGCCATCTGTAGGCTGGGTGGGATCCGATTCACCCCAGAGGTCAGTCTATGTTGCTGGAAAAAGCTGTAGCGAGGTGCTTATGAGCAGCCCGAGAAGTTTCTTCTGGGTTCAGGAGTACTTTACCCCTTGGGACTACACCGCCCGTGCCGTCACGCGCATCTTGGCCTACCGAAAAACCCCTTTCCAGGAGATGCTGATCGCCGAGACGGGGGCCTTCGGCAAGGGTCTGATGCTGGATGGGCATTGGCAATCCACTACCGTGGATGAGTTTCTGTACCACGAGGCTTTGGTTCATCCGGCTATGGTGCAGGTTGTCCAAGCGGGCGGGATCCCCCGGCGGGTACTGGTGTTGGGGGGGGCAGAAGGGGCAACGCTGCGGGAGGTGCTGCGTTGGCGCTCGGTGGAGCAGGTGGTGATGGTGGACATCGATGGGGAGGTGGTGGCAGCCTGCCGAGAGCACCTGCCGGAAATGCACCAGGGATCCTTTGAAGATCCGCGGGTGGAGGTGGTGATTGCCGATGCCTTGGATTTTCTCCAGGAAACAGGCCCCATTTGGGATGTGATCCTTTCCGATCTTTCCGATCCCATTGAGTCCGGCCCTGCCTACCGCCTCTTCACCCAGGAGTTTTTCCGCCAGATCCGCTCCAAGTTGCAGCCAGATGGGGCTTTCACCATCCAAGCCGGGCCGACGGGGCCGGTTGAGCTTCATCAACACACCCGCATTGTTCGCACCCTGAAAACGGTGTTTGCCGCCGTGCAGCCCTACGCCATCTATGCCCCCACCTACGGTGGCCCACTGGGTTTTGCCCTGGCAGCTCAGGATCCCATCTCCCCCAGGCCAGAACCGGAGCAGATCGACCAGATTCTGAGCCAACAGTTGGATCCCGAGCGAGGGGCACTGCAATTCATCGATGGCATCACCCTTCTGGGCCTCTACCAAGTCCCAGCTCACCTGCGCCGTGCCATTGCCGCCGAGACCACGGTTTATACCCTGGACAACCCGCCTCGCATCGAATAAGGGGCTATCCAGCACCCCGAAGGGATCCCAGGAGAGTTTGTCTTTGGTGCCATAACTTGGTAGATTCGTGAGCAGCCGAATTTTGCTTCCCTGATGAAAGTCCTGGTTATTGGTGGTGACGGATACTGTGGCTGGGCGACGGCCCTATACCTATCCAACAGGGGTTATGAGGTGGCCATTCTCGATTCCTACGTCCGCCGCCTCTGGGATCTGCAACTGGGGGTTTCTACCCTGACCCCAATTGCCCAGCTAGAGCAACGGGTGGATTGCTGGAAGGGGCTAACCGGCAAGGACATTCCCATCTTTGTCTGCGACGTTACCAACTACGAAGCCCTGATCTCCTGCATGCGCCGCTTCCCGCCGGAGGCCATTGTTCACTTTGGCGAGCAGCGCTCTGCCCCTTACTCGATGATCAGCCGCGAGCATGCGGTGATGACCCAGGTGAACAACGTGGTGGGCACCTTGAACATCCTCTACGCCATCAAGGAGGAATTTCCCGATTGCCACCTGGTGAAGCTGGGCACCATGGGCGAGTACGGCACCCCCAACATCGACATCGAGGAGGGGTACATCACCATCGAGCACAATGGCCGCAAGGATACCCTGCCCTACCCCAAGCAGCCGGGATCCATGTATCACCTCTCCAAAGTACACGACAGCCACAACATCCACTTCGCCTGCCGCGTCTGGGGCCTGCGGGCCACCGACCTCAACCAAGGGGTGGTATACGGCGTGCTCACAGAAGAAACCGGCATGGACGAGGTGCTGATCAACCGTCTCGATTACGATGGCGTATTCGGCACAGCTCTGAACCGCTTCTGCATTCAAGCGGCCGTGGGCCATCCGCTGACAGTGTATGGCAAGGGCGGCCAGACCCGCGGTTTCCTGGATATCCGCGACACGGTGCGCTGCGTGGAGCTGGCCATTGCTCACCCTGCCGAGCCGGGCCAATTCCGGGTGATGAACCAGTTCACAGAGCAATTTAGTGTTGAGCAACTGGCGTTGCTGGTGCAAAAGGCGGGAGCCACCATGGGCCTGAAGGTGGAAATCAACCACCTGGAGAACCCCCGCGTCGAGCTGGAAGAGCACTACTACAACGCCAAAAACACCAAGCTCCTAGACCTGGGCCTCCAGCCCCACTATCTGTCCGATTCCCTCTTGGATTCGCTGCTCAACTTTGCTCTCAAGTACAAGGATCGGGTGGATGTGCGGCAGATTTTACCCAAGGTGAAGTGGAAAGGTTAACTCTCCAGGCAAGCTTGGGCCAGGCTCAGCCAGCCGCGCGCCAGGTTGTCCAGGTTATAGCCGCCTTCCAAGCCGAAGAGGGTTTTGCAGGTCACCTGCTCCAGGCAAAGGCGGGCCATGCGGCCAAAGTCTTCCGGCTCTAGCCGCATACCGGCCAAGGGATCCCCTTTGGCACAGTCGAAGCCGGCGCTCACCAGCAGCAAATCCGGCTGGAACGCTTGCAAGAACGGCAAGATCTTCTCGTCGAGGGCCTTTTTGTAGGCCAACCAATCCGAGCCGGCAGGCAAAGGCACGTTGCAGAGGTTGCCGTGGATCCCGGTTTCGCGAGCGGAGCCGGTGCCGGGGTAGAGGGGAAACTGATGGATGGAGGCATAGGCCAGTTGGGGATAGCGCTCCACCACCGCCTGCGTGCCGTTGCCGTGGTGAACATCCCAATCGAAAATCGCCACCCGCTTCACCCCCGGCTGATCCAGCGCCCACAGCGCCGCAATGGCTGCGTTGCTGAATAAACAAAACCCCATTGCTCGTTCTGGCTCTGCGTGATGCCCAGGTGGACGGCACAGCACCAGCGCTGGCTGAGCGGTGGTCAAAACCGAGGCAGAGCCGGCAATCCAAGCTCCCACAGCCAGGCGCGCTGCCTCAAAACTTCTCCCCGAGAGAGCAGTGTCGGCATCGATGCGTCCCCCACCTGCTGTTGCCAACTCAGCCACCTGTTGAATGTGCCGACGCGAGTGTACTCGCTCCAGCTCTGCCAGCTCCGCCAAGGGGGGATCCCGCCATTCCAACTGGTTGGCAAAAGGGGCACCACGCAGCGCCTTAACAATGGACTGCAAGCGAGCCGGACGCTCGGGGTGAAATGGCCCAGTATCGTGGCTGAGGAAAATATCAGAATAGTAAACAGGCAACATGGGCAGAGGCAACAAGCTAAGGCAACGCCTTTGCAGTGTAGCTTAAGCCCGCCCCCTCTATCCGTAGAAGACCTCTGACATGGATCCCGCATAGGGGTCAAGGCCAAAAGAGGCTTGTTGGAGTTTTTGATTGACCACATCCCGCACTACCGACCGCAGCAATTCCAGCTCAGAGGAATTGAGTTGATCGCGGCTGGGACACTCATCGGCAGCCAGCCACATGTAGATGGCGGGGACCCGGTTTAGGATCTGCTGCATCATCGCTTCCCGCTCCCTAGCGTCATAAAACACCTGTTGATGGGGGTGCTCAGTGGAGAGGATAGTTTCCAGTTCTCCCAATGCCAGGTACTCGACGATATTAACCAACATCTTTTCCATGATGAATGTCCCTCCTAAAAATCCCTGTCGCTCTTAAAAACAGACATTAAACAAAAAACGCTGCTTCCCCATCTTCCTCCGCTGCTTTTGGCACCGGATTTTGCCTACAAGCCGACCATTTAAGCCGGTTGCAGTTAAGTCTGCCGTCGGGAAGAAGTTGCGGTTTCGTTCGTAAGATCCTCTTGTGCAGCCAATCCTTGCCTCCTCTATTCGCCTCGTTTGCCTTTCCACTTACCGCTGAAAGCAGCCAATAGGAGCCATCAGCAGCTGGAAAATCTTTTTGCTGGTATTCAGTACCAACAAAGAATTATCAGCGTTCAAGAGAAACAAGGTAGAGCGTTTAACAAAGACTATAGAAACTCGACTGCAAAAGGCAGGAAGATCTTACTCAGCTATTTGTCATTCACTACCCTAACACGTGACTGTGTAAGAAATTGCGGGAATATTAAGAAACTTACATATTTCTTGACAATTGACTAAAACTTCTGTCTGTCAAGGAGGCCCTGGAAGGCAGTTAAAGAGTTGTAAAGAGCAACTCTTCCCTTGGCTCCAAGCTCTGAAGAACTGCCAAATCCAGGGATCCAAAACAAATAGATTTAGCCTGCTATGGGCAGATCGACTCGCTGAGCCTGGATCCAGAAAGACTCTAGGTCATAGTAGTCCCTTTCCTGTTGCATAATCACATGGATAATGAGATCGGCATAGTCGATCAGTATCCAAGAGGCCGATTCCTGCCCTTCGATGCGGCGCGGAGTTTGTTTCCACTCGTCCCAAACCTTTTCCTCAATTGCTCGGGCAATGGCGCGGACTTGCGTAAGCGAGTAGCCGCTGACCAGAAGAAAGTAATCTGCCAAAGTGGAGACTTGGGATACATCCAGCAGAACGATATCGCCACCTTTTTTCTCTTCTGCCGCGCGAGCTGCACTCAGCGCCATGCAATAGATGGGATCCCCAGCAGGGGCAGGCATGAGATGTAGCAACTAAAACCCTCCTGAAACGACTGAGTTAACCTAGGACACCGCTTTTTCTAAAGGATGTAACAAAAAATGATTCCGAGTCATGAGTGTGCGCGGATGAACCACCTGATTCCGGTCTAGCAAAAATTTTAGGCTCAAGTCACATACTCCCACTACGGTTTTAGACAAATCTACAAAAGCCATCTGCCGCAACCGCTCCAATTCTGGGCTGTTGCCCCGATTCGGCTCCAGGGCATCGGCCACGAAAACCACGCAACTGAGCGGATCCATGCCGGGCTGCCCTAGCGTGTGGTTGGCAATGGCCGCCAAAATCTCCGGATCTTGTACCTGAAACTGCTCCCGCGCCACCAGGGATCCCACCTCAGCATGCAGGATGTGAGGTTCGGCCCGCTCAATTTCATCCAGCTCCCGTTCCTGAGCCACCCTTTGCAACAGTTGCTCCGGCGGGAAAGCCTTGGCCAAGTCGTGCATCAGCCCTGCCCAAGCAGCTTTCTGCTCATCCAGCCCGTAGTGGGCCGCCAGCTGTCGGGCCATCCCCTCTACCCCCAAGATATGGCGGAGGCGAGGAGGAGACACCCGCTCCTGTAGCCAGGCCAACACCTCTTCCCGCCCCAGTTGAGTGCCCATCGCCCTAGTCATTCTGCAGCTTCAGCACGGCCATAAACGCTTCTTGGGGCACATCCACCGTTCCCACCGCCTTCATGCGTTTTTTCCCCTCTTTTTGTTTTTCCAAAAGCTTGCGTTTGCGGGTCACATCTCCTCCGTAGCATTTGGCCAAGACGTTTTTGCGCAGGGCCGGTATGGTTTCACGAGCAATCACCTTAGAGCCAATTGCCGCCTGAATGGGCACTTCAAATTGATGGCGCGGGATCAGCTCTCGTAACTTGGCAACTAGGGAACGGCCTACATAAAAAGCTTTGTCCCGATGCACAATTGTGGATAGAGAATCCACCACATCGCCGTTGATCAAAATGTCCAAACGCACCAAATCATCGGCGCGATAGCCAATCATTTGGTAGTCCATGCTGGCATAACCGCGGGTGCGTGATTTCAATTGGTCGAAAAAGTCGGTGACCACTTCCGCCAGGGGCAGCTCATACACCAGCGTAGTCCGACCCTGCGCCAGATATTTCATGTCTTTAAAAGTGCCGCGTTTGGTCTCACACAGCTCCATCACGGTACCGACAAATTCCTCAGGAAGAATCACCTCTACCCTGACAATCGGCTCCTCAATGCTGGTGCGCTCGTTGGGGGGAGGCAGCTTGCTGGGATTGTCCACCCGAATCACAGAGCCGTTGTTGAGGGTAACTTGGTACACCACCGTCGGAGCTGTGATCACCAGATCGAGATTGTACTCCCGCTCTAGGCGTTCCTGCACCACCTCCATGTGCAGCAGGCCCAGAAAACCACAGCGGAAGCCGAAGCCCATGGCGCTGGAAATTTCCGGCTCAAAGTACAGGGCAGCATCGTTGAGCTTGAGCTTTTCCAGAGCCTCTTTGAGTTCGGCGTACTGATCGGAGCTGCTGGGGAACAGGCCACAAAACACCATCGGCTTGGCTTCTTTGTAGCCGGGCAGGGGCTCAGGAGCTTTGCGATTCACCAGTGTGATGGTATCCCCAACACGGGCGTGTTCCACGCTCTTGATGGCGGCGGCCATGTAGCCCACCTCGCCCGCATGTAGGGCATCCACCGGCTCTTGGTTGGGACGCATCACCCCCAGCTCGGTAATCTCGTATTCTCGGCCAGAGGCCATAAAGCAAATCTTGTCCCCCGTTTTCACCTCCCCGTCCATGATGCGCACATAGACGATCACGCCGCGATAGGCGTCGTAATAGCTATCGAAAATCAAGGCCCGCAGGGGATCCGCCACTGTATCCCGTGGGGGGGGCACCCGCTGCACAATGGCCTCCAGAATCTCTTGAATGCCAATACCCACCTTGGCAGAGGCGAGGATTGCCCCGCTGCAATCGAGGCCGATCACCTGCTCAATCTCCGCAATCACCCGCTCCGGCTCGGCCCCCGGCAGGTCGATTTTGTTGATCACCGGAATAATTTCCAGGTTGTTCTCCAGGGCCAGGTAGACGTTGGCCAGGGTTTGGGCCTCCACCCCTTGAGAGGCATCCACCACCAGCAGCGCCCCTTCACAGGCGGCCAGGGAGCGGGAGACTTCGTAGGTGAAGTCTACATGCCCTGGCGTGTCGATCAGGTTCAAAACATAATCTTGGCCGTCTTGGGCACGGTAGTTCATGCGGGCCGCTTGCAGCTTGATGGTAATGCCCCGTTCCCGCTCCAGTTCCATGCTGTCCAGCAGTTGTGGCTTCATCTCGCGGGCTGAAACGGTGCCCGTTTCCTGCAGGAGGCGATCGGCGAGGGTGGACTTGCCGTGGTCGATGTGGGCGATGATGGAAAAGTTGCGAATGCGGGAGACAGGAACGCCGGTCATAAAAACCTGATCAGGGCAAAGATTTTTTACAATGCTAGCCTGTCTGGCCCTCTGCCTAAGCCAAGGTTGCCCAGAAGTTAGCTGCTGAGGGGAGAAGATACAGCTCTTCTGTCGGGCACCGGAGCGTCCTCCGCATTGGCCGGGACTGCTTTTTTCCGGCAACGCCGACGATGCCCGGTACAACGGACGTGCCGCTTGTGTGGCAGGGATGGGATCCGTGAAGATGGAAAAAGCCAGAACGAACTCGGGCGGTGTTGTCGCCAGCTCGCCAGGAGGCTATGGGTCTGACCCGACGGCAGAGGAAGCAGTCCAGAACCCTGCCCAAAGCACTACTTGTCTAACTTCTCAATGTAGGGGCGAATGTCATTGAGGTCGATGTAGCGGTCGGTGGCGTTGCGCAGCTCGCGGGCGATCATCCCTTCGGTGGAGACAACTGTAATCAGCGTGTTTTTGGAACGCAACAGCTCGACGGCCCGCTCAAAATCTCCATCACCGCTAAACAAAATGATCCTATCGTACTGCCCAACGGTGTTGAACATATCGATTACTATTTCGATATCCAGATTTGCTTTTTGGGAGTACCGACCGGAGTCTTCATCTCGATATTCTTTGAGGATCTTGGTGCGCACAGTGAAGCCCATGCTGATCAGAGCGTCTCGAAAGGCCCTCTGATCATGGGGATCCTTGATGCCGGTGTACCAAAATGCGTTGACCAATTCAACATTCGGCTGTGATCTAACAAAATAATCCAACACCCGGCGTGGGTCAAAAAACCAGCCATTTTTCTGTTGAGCATAAAACATATTATTGCCATCAATAAAGATGGAAACCCGAGTGACGGGATGATGGTAAAACATAAAGATTTTCCGAAAAAAGTAAGGTGAACTGGTCAGAAAAAGAGGATGAAAACGAGGTCACTGACTTTCCACAAGAGCCATTTGGGCAGCCAGCACCTTGCTGACACCAATCTCTTATCATAGCCAAAGGTGGGATCCCTTTCTCAAGAATTAACTCTGGGGAGAGGCACCCCTGTAAACCAAAGCGGGTTCCGGTTGCCGCAGGGCATAGCTGGATCCCGGTCGATCGGCTTGGCTAACGTACAGCTCCGCCAATTGTCGAGCCAGGTTACGGATGCGCCCAATGTAGAGGGTGCGCTCGGCTACAGCAATGACACCACGAGCGTCGAGCAGGTTAAAGGTGTGGGAGCACTTGAGCACATAGTCGTAGGCGGGCAGGAGCAGAGACACGGCCAACCGATCCGGCAACACCTGTTTCTGCAGTTTCTGTTGGGTGGTTTCGATCAAACGCTTGGCCTCGGCTTCGTAGAGCCGGAACAATTCCAGTAGCATCTCCGGATCGGAATACTCGAAGTTGTAATAAGATTGCTCGACCTCATTTTGGAAATAGATTTGTCCATAGGTAATCCGTCCCAGAGAAGGATGCTCATTCCAGCAGAGATCGAAAACCGAATCCACCCCCTGCAGATACATGGCCAGGCGCTCTAGCCCATAGGTAATTTCTACAGAAACCGGGCGACAATCTTGTCCGCCCACCTGCTGAAAGTAGGTGAACTGGGTTACTTCCATGCCGTCCAGCCACACTTCCCAGCCCACGCCCCAAGCCCCCAAGGTGGGAGATTCCCAATCATCTTCCACAAAGCGAATATCGTGCTCTGCCGGATTCACGCCCAGAGCTTGCAGGCTATCCAGGTACACATCTTGAATGTCGTCGGGGGAGGGCTTGATCAACACTTGGTATTGAAAATAGTGCTGCAGGCGATTGGGGTTTTGACCGTAGCGTCCATCGGTGGGGCGGCGACAGGGTTCGACATAGGCCACTCGCCAGGGATCCGGCCCCAAGGCGCGCAAAAACGTGTGGGGGCTCATGGTGCCGGCGCCTTTTTCCAGGTCGTAGGGTTGTAGGATCAAGCAGCCCTGCTCCCCCCAAAACTGTTGCAGGCGAAAGATCAAGTCTTGAAAGGTGTGGGCTGACATGGCAAGGGTTGGGCAGAGATAGAGCAACCCCTATCCTACCAATCTCCTCCTCTCAGTCGAGCAGCTCTTCCCGATCAGCTGGATCCGAGTAGTCCCACTCGATGGGGGGCATTTGGTCGAAGGCTTGTTTGAGGGCGCTCTCCCACAGTTTGCGCATCTTGGCCAGGTAGGGATCCCCGGTGCGCAGGCGCAGACGGTGGGTGACCTTGAACTGATCCGCTTGCACCATCACCAAATCGATGGGGGGGCCGACGGAGATGTTGGATTTCATGGTGGAGTCGATGGAGAGGAGAGCGCATTTGGCCGCATCTGCTAGCGAGGTTTCGTAGGAGAGGGTGCGATCCAGGATGGGTTTGCCGTATTTGGTTTCCCCCACCTGCAAAAAAGGGGTTTCCGGGGTGGCCTGGATGCAGTTGCCCTGGCTGTAGATCAAAAAAAGGGCTGGCTCTTCGCCTCGGATCTGTCCCCCCAGCAACAGGCTGCACTGGGCGTCGATGCCGTCTTTTTCCAGCCAGGGCCGGTCTTGCTCCTGAATGTAACGAATTTTGGATCCCAGGTAGCGGGCCACGTCGTAGAGGTGGGGAAAGGTGTGGAGATTGGTACTTTCCGGTTGGCGCAGATCCCGCTGCACTTCGGTCAAAACGCCCTGGGTGATGGACAGGTTGCCGGAGGTGCAGATCAAGATCACCCGCTCTTCGGGCACGGAAAAATCGAACAGCTTTTGGTAGGTGGAGACGTAGTCCACCCCGGCGTTGGTGCGGGAATCTGCCGCCATCACCAAGCCAAAGCGGGTGATGATGCCAAGGCAGTAGGTCATGAGGACGACGCGGCTCGGCTTTTTGATTGTAGAGGGTCAGGGGAAAGCAAATCCGATTTTGTGGCGGATTTCCTCTCGCAGGCGGGCGGTGATCGAGGCTTCGTCCAAATCGGCCAAAATCTGGGCTATGGCGGCTTTGGGGCCCTCTGGCCCCCAACTGGCCCCTTGGGCGAGGTAGCGGCGGGCGGACTCGCCGATGGCATAGCAGGAAAACCCGGCCAACACCGCCTGCGTCAGGGCCACGGAGCCGTAGGCCCCCAGAGAGAATCCCCCCAGCAAGGTTTTTAAGGATCCCAGACCCAACAGCGCCACCCACTCGCCGGCGCCGAGGCTGAGCATGCTGAGGATGATCTTCTGCAGCAGTTGTGTGGCTCCCGCAGTGCTCATGGGCCAGCCGTACAGGCGGGACAGGCGCAGGATCAGGGTGACATCGATGGCCAGCCCTCCCAAGGTATCGAGCAGGGTGATGGGGTTGAGGGCAACCGCCAGCGCTTTGGTGCGGGCGGCTGAGGCGATCAGATCTTGGGCTTGCTGGGCGCGGGTTTGCAGCTTGCGCTCGATCACCTGCTGGTTAACGCGATCGGCAAACAAGAGGGCATTCAAGGCCAGCAGCGAGCGCCCCTCCCGATGCAGCACTTCCAGGATTTTCTGGCGCAGCTCGTCCACCTGCGGGGATCCCACTTCCATCTGGGCAGCAAAGCTCCCATCCGGCCTTTGTACCAGGCGGGGCACGCGAGGGGAGGCCGCCACCATGACGATCTCGTCGGGGGAAAGGAGCTGCCGCACCCGTTCGTTGCGGATCTTATCGTAGATGGCCTGGCGATCCGCCTCTGGGTACTGGTCGATCTTGTTGAACACCAGCAGCATAGGCTTGCCCGCCTCCCGCAGGGTGGCCAGGGCCTCAAACTCCACCCGCGTCAGATCCCCGCAGACGACAAACAGGATCAAATCCGCCCGCTGGGCCACTTCTTGGGCCAGCCGCGCCCGCTCTTCGCCGTCTACTTCATCGAGGCCGGGAGTGTCGATCAGCTCCAGACGGGATCCCTGCCAATGGGCAACCTGCACCGATTGAATGGATGCAGGGGGAAGGTGGGATCCCTGCAGGGATGTGCCAGAGAAGGAGGACTGGGGGCGGGTTTCCCAGCTGATGTTCCAAGTTGCCGCTTGCTGGGTACGGGTGATGCCATGGGTGGGCCCCGTCTCAAAGACCGGCTCGCCCAACAGGGCATTGAGCAGCGAAGACTTGCCTCGCCCCACCAGACCAAAGGCGGCGATGTGGATGACCTCGGTTTCCAGCTTGTCCAAGAGCGCTTGCAAGCTCTCCAACTCCCCTTCTAAGCCCGCGACCTCTTGGGGGCGCAGATCTAGTTGGGCCACCCACTGGCGCAGGCTGCGCTTGGCTTGTTGGTAGTTGAGGTCATCTTGTAGGGTGTTGCGGCGAGCCATAGCCGTAGCGCTCAATAGCGGTAGGAAGCAGCCCTTAAAAGACTGATACATTTACGCTGAACACTGCTGAACATCACTGTTCAACTATGCAGCGATAGCATTCTGTTTGTTTCCATTCGCGTTAGCGGGACGGAGTCCAAACAGAATGGCGGTATCCCGCAAAGCTTTGAGTAGAATACCCAAAGCGCAGTTTCCGTGTCGTCTTACTACCAATTTTCTGCTTTGCTTTGGCTACCATGTTGGCAGACTCGAAAGTAAACAGAAAGATCAACTGGTAGTAATCCGTACTGAACATATTATACATTATTTTCAGTATAGTTGAGCTTATTATTGACTAGAGTCATGCTCCACTTTGCTCTCGGGATCGGCAGGCTTCCCCACCGGACAGAGAGCTTCTCATCGGACAATACAAGGGACAATACAAGACGATCATAAGAGGAAGGGAAGAGTTAAGCTCAAAGCAAGGCGGCCTCAGCCGCCGGGATCCGCAACTCAAAAATCCGATATCCAAAACTTGGAAAGAGGAGGTTTTCCATGCCCAGGGCTATCTGGAATGGGGTAGTGGTGGCGGAGACAGACCGCTACGAAACCGTAGAAGGCAACATCTATTTTCCGCCGGAATCTCTGCGCCGGGAATACTTCCAGCCCAGCTCTACCCACACCACCTGCCCCTGGAAGGGGGAGGCCAGCTACTACACCCTCGTGGTCAACGGCCAGGAGAACAAAGATGCCGCCTGGTACTACCCGGATCCCAAACCCGCTGCGGCCAACATCCGGGGCTATGTGGCCTTCTGGAAGGGTGTCAAGGTGGAGCCCTAGCCGGAGCCGAGTTTGTCAACCGGGTATGATGGGAAGGGTGGGTTGGAGAGGCGATGCCATGCTGACCAATGGCCGGATCCTGTTTGGCGCGGCCCGGTGGGCGAGAAAGCTGGGCCTGGCCGGATTGAGCTTGGTGCTGTTGGGCTGCAGCCCCGCAGGCTTTCGCACCCCACGTCCTAGCCTGACCAATAGTGGCCTCAACAGCATCTTCCCCGATGGGGAGCCTGCCTTCAACGGAGATGGCCGCTACCTGGTGTTTTCCTCGGCCCGCAGCGGCAGCCAAGATATTTTTCTCTACGACACGGTGGAACGTCGCTTGGTGGATCTGCCCGGCCTCAACTCCAGCGACGTGGCGGCTACCTCGCCCGACATCAGCGCTGATGGCCGCTACATCGTCTACGTGTCCAATGCTCTGGGCAAGTCTGAGATCTTCCTCTACGACCGGGAAACTCGCAGGATAGAAAACATCAGCAGCCGGGTGCCAGGAGATGTGCGCAACCCCACCATCAGCGGCGATGGCCGGTTTATCGCTTTTGAGAGCAACGGCCAAGGACAGTGGCACATCGAGATTTTCGACCGGGGGCCGGCGGCCAGCACGCGTCCAACCTCACCTTCTTCCCCCAATGCTGACGACAATCCCTGAGGGGATCCTCAAGCTAGGATAGACCCCCCTGCTTTGCAAGAGTTGTTGCATGTCGATTCCCCTCGCCCAGCGACTTCAGCCCCTCGGCGGCAATGTGTTTGACCAAATGGATCGAGCCAAGCGAGAGGCTCGTCGCTCTGGCCTGGATGTGATCGATCTGTCTCTGGGATCCTCCGATCTGCCCCCACCCTCAGACTCCTTGGCGGCCATCCAATCGGCTCTGTCGGATCCCTCTACCTATGGCTACACGCTGTTTCACGACACGGCGGACTTTCGGACGGCCTGCGCCAAGTGGTACATGGGGAAGTTCGGCCTGGAGATCGATCCGGAAACAGAGGTGCTGCCGTTGATCGGATCCCAGCAGGGGACGGCCCTCTTGCCCCTGGCTTTGCTCAATCCTGGCGATGTTGCCTTGGTCGCCGATCCGGCCTATCCCTCTCATGCGGGCGGGATCCATCTGGCGGGCGGGATCCCCTACTACCTGCCCCTGCGGGCGGAAAACCGCTTCTTGCCCCAGTGGGATCGGATCCCGGAGGCAATCTGCCGGCAGGCACGGTTGCTGGTGCTGAACTACCCCCACAACCCCACCACTGCCACCGTCACCCCGGAGTTTTGGCAGGAAACCCTACAATTCTGTCAACAGCACGACATCGTTCTGGCCCACGATTTTCCCTATGTGGACTGGCGTTTCGACGGCCAGGTAGCCCCTTCCGCGCTGCAGGCGGATCCCGATAAAACCCGCACCATCGAGTTTTTTTCTCTTTCCAAGTCCTATCACATGGGAGGGTTCCGGGTGGCCTACGCCATTGGCAGCCGAGAGCTGATCCGAGCCCTGCGATGGGTGAAATCCACCATCGACTTCCATCAGTACCAGGGCATTCTGCGGGGGGCAGCAGCGGCTTTGGCAGTTCCCGATAGTTTTTTGGAGCGCTGGCGGCAGGTGTACCGAGAGCGACGGGATATAGCTGTGGCGGCTCTACACCGCATCGGTTGGCCTGTGCCTTTGCCGGAGGCCACCATGTATCTGTGGGCGCCTCTGCCGGAGTTTTATCGCGGCTCTTCTGCCCAGTTTTGTCTGGACTTGGTGAGAGCCACAGGGGTTGCCCTGTCTCCGGGTTCTGGCTTTGGCCCCAGTGGGGAAGGCTATGTCCGCTTTGCTTTGGTGGTCGAGGGATCCCGTCTGGAGGAGGCGGTGGGACGGATCGAGGCGTTTTTGTCCCAGTGAATTTCCTAAATCCCAAAATTGAGCATCCACCTCTCGCAACTGCGGTTGGTTGTGCTCGCCCACCCTCGGGCAATCTAAGTCAGGATAAGAGTAAGAGTGCTATCCAAGTTGAGTGGGCATGGAGAAGGAAACGCTCGACAGTTTTTTGTCCATCCGCGGGGTGATGGGGGTGGCGCTCTTGAGTCGGGCAGGTCGCCCTTTTTTCTACCGCTCTTTTCAGGATTTGGATAGCCGACAGCAACAGGCCCTCACCGAAGGGCTGTTTCAAGTTTTGGAGACCATGCCCCCAGGACTTGACTATTTTGACTTTCAGTTTGCCGAGCAGCGGGTTTTCGTTTACCCCCTTGGGCCGGAATGGGCGCTGCTGGTGGCGGTGAATGACGAGCTGGTGATGCCGGTTTACACCTTGGCCGTGAACCGCCTGCGAGCCGAGCTGCAGCAGGATACGCCAAAGGGCTTGGCCACCTTTCGTCTATTTACCAGCCAGGCGGAGGCAGGCCGGAACGCTACCCAGCCCAGTTCCGCTCCTGCGGCGGGCCCGCGCATGGAGATGGATGTCTTCGTGCAATCTCTGAACCGTCTCTGCCAGATTACAACCGGCTATTTGGGCAAGGCGGTGATCGTCAACTATTGGAAGGCAGCACGGCAGGAAGTGGTGGAACGCCAGGGATCCAAAGCAGAATGGCTGAACCAGTTCGAGATCGAGCGCAGCGGCCAGATCCACTACCGGGGATCCCTCAAGGAACTGGACGAATCTCAGCAGAAGGTGCTGCGGGATTGGGTGCTGGCTTTTTTCCGTCGCTGTGAAGAGGTAATCCACGATTTTCGCAACTTGATCAAATCGACAGAACTGGGCCTATGAAAAAGGGGCAGGCTTTTTCCTAAGTAGGGCTATCGGCGAACTCTACCCGGCTCTTGGTCGAGGAAAATCCAGGCTAAGCTATGACCATGATCAACCCGGATCGCGCCAGGTGCAGACAAGATCCCTGCCTGGGGATGTCCCTTCTTGTCGCCGCAAGCCGACCCAGCGAAAGATCCGCTTTGCTACCGCGATGCCGCCGGATCCCTCGTTAGTATGGGGTTACGGCGCGCTATGCGAAGGAGTTGCCATGCTGAGAATCGTCACCCAGCTAGCCGAGGCTGAAGCCGAGCTTAGACGGATCTCGGAGCGCACTCAGGCTGACCAGAACCTGCACCGCGAAGCAACCGTGCGGGAGATCCTGCAAGCGGTACGCCGTCAGGGGGATCGGGCCCTGCTGGCCTATACGGCTGAGTTTGACCAGGTGGAGCTGAGCGTTGCCGAGCTGAAGGTGTCTGGGGCCGAGCTAGAGGCAGCTTACCAGGCGGTATCTCCGCAGTTGCTTTCAGCCCTACGGCTGGCCAAGCAGCGCATTGAAGCTTTTCACCGGCAGCGGGTGCCCAGCAGTTGGGTAAGCTTTCCCGGCCCTGAGATCGTCTTGGGCAAGCAATACCGCCCTGTGGATCGCGCCGGCCTCTACATTCCGGGAGGGCGAGCCGCCTATCCCAGCACGGTGTTGATGAACGCCATCCCGGCCCAGGTGGCAGGGGTGCCCGAGATTGTGATGGTGACGCCACCGGGATCCGACGGCTCGGGGGGCAAGGGGATTAGCCCGGCCATTTTGGTGGCCGCCCAAGAAGTAGGCATCCACACCATCTATCGCGTTGGAGGGGCTCAGGCAATAGGGGCTTTGGCCTACGGCACCGAGACCATCCCCAAGGTGGACGTGATCACCGGCCCCGGCAACATCTACGTAACGTTGGCCAAAAAGCTGGTGTACGGCACGGTGGGGATCGACTCGCTGGCCGGGCCATCGGAGGTGTTGATCATCGCCGACGAGAGCGCCAACCCCCTTTATGTGGCTGCCGATTTGCTGGCCCAAGCCGAGCACGATCCCTTGGCGGCGGCCATCCTTCTGACCACCGATCTCCAGCTGGCCCAGCAGGTGCAGCAGGCGGTGGCCACCCAGATGGAGGCCCATCCCAACCGTCTGATGGTGGAAAAGTCGGTGGTGAACTACGGTCTGATTGCGGTGGTGCCGGATCTGACGGCGGCGGTGGCTTTGTCCAACCTGTTTGCACCAGAGCATTTGGAACTGCAGGTGGCAGATCCCTGGGCTTTGCTGGATCCCATTCGCCATGCGGGGGCCATTTTCTTGGGCCACCATACTCCGGAGGCGGTAGGAGATTACCTGGCTGGCCCCAACCATACCTTGCCCACCGCCGGTGCGGCCCGCTATGCCTCGGCTTTGGGGGTGGAAACTTTCCTAAAGCATTCCAGTCTGATTCAATACAGCTCAGCGGCTTTGCGGGAGGTGGCCAGCGCCATTCAGGCTCTCACACAAGCGGAAGGGTTGCCCGCCCACGGCCAGTCGGTACAGGTGCGGTTGGCGGAGGAGCGCTAATCAAGCCCTGGTCGCAGTTAGCTAGACCGCCGGGAAGCCCCACCCTCTGTTAGTGACTAGTGGCTGGTCACTATCCACTCACCACTATCCAGGGTGAGGGTCGGGATGAAAGGCGAGGACACGATGCTTCGTCCTTACTGGTGCTATGACCGGCGTAGCAGGATTTTATACGCTCATCATGAGAACTTTTATAAACTCATCATGAGAACTGCCTATCAATATCGCTTACGCCCTACCTCTAGCCAAGTTGCTCTAATGGAGCAATAGCTAGAGTTGTTGCGGAAGCACTATAACTATCGCTTGGCAGAGCGCTTTGCGTGGTGGGAACACAATCGCTGTGCTATCAATGCTTGTCCCTTAATCTGTCACTTGCCTGAGTTAAAAGACAATCCCGATTTCTACTCCCAGAAACGGGATTTGGTGAAGATGAAAGCCCTGTTTCCGGAGTACAGAGCAGTCCATTCGCAAGTCCTCCAGAACTGCATAGAGCGAGTGCACAAAGCATTCGACCGCTGGCTGAAGGGGGACGGTAACGGCAAGCGGGCAGGGAAACCCAGATTCAAGGGAGCTGGGCGGTATCGCTCCTTCAGTTTCCCCCCGATGAAACAAGACTGCATTTGCGGGCAGTTTATCCATCTGCCCAAAATCGGTGCTGTTCGGATAATTCAGCACCGTCCTTTGCCTGACGGTTTTGTCATCAAGACCGCTGCCATCAGCCGCAAGGCAGACGGGTGGTATGTGACCTTGAGCCTGCAAGATTCATCTGTCCCCGTATTTACCCCTGACCTGCCAACACTGGAGAACACCATAGGAATCGACATGGGACTGGACTCCTTTTTGGTGACCGATGCGGGGGAGTCTGTCCCAGTTCCCCAGTATTACCGCAGAGCCCAAAAGCGGTTAAAGAGACTGCAGCGGGCAGTGTCTCGCAAGAAGAAAGGGTCAAACCGCCTATGGCTAGTGACTAGTGGATAGTGACCAGTGGATAGTGAATAGTGACTATCCACTAACCACTATCTCAGCGCAAAGATTTTCATGACAAAACAGCGAACTGGCTGGTAAGCAAAGGCAAGCATATTGGGTACGAAGCCCTGAATATCAAAGGTGTTGCTAGAACCCGACTAGCAAAATCTACCTATGATGCTGGGTGGGGACAATTTCTGCGAATTCTGGCAGTCAAGGCTGAAAGAGCTGGGCTGAGGGCGATTGCAGTGAATCCCAACGGCAGCAGTCAAAACTGCTCTCGGTGTGGTCAAAGAGTACCGAAAGCGATTCAAGACAGGTGGCATTCTTGTTCCCATTGTGGGCTAGAACTAGAGCGCGACCACCATGCGGCCATCAACATCAAGCACAGGGCGGTGGGGCATCCCGTTCTTTTCGCGTCAGCGGGACGTAGTCCTCAAGCGCAGGAAATGTCCTTTTCGCGCCAGCGGCGCGGAGCGCTTTGCGTCAGCATGAGTGCGGGAGTATGTCACACTCCAAAATAAGCCCTATTTCTCAACCTGGACAAGCAACGGGATCCCTCGCCTGCCCTAGCGCCGCCTGGGGATTTCCCCCTTCCACTGGCAGGGATCCTCACCAACATCATTGTTGAATTGAATAATGTTGAATGGTCTGGGCAGGTGCAGGTTCATATCCGCGCTCCTGACGGATGGTCTTCAAAGAAAGGAGATCCAATGCTGTTGGCGGTTCGGTTCCCCAGTCCTTTGGCGGGACGGAGTCCTCAAGCAGGCTGGTCTGGGATGGTGAGGGATCGTTTCTGGGGCTTCATCTTAAGATTCTTCAAGCCCCTGGCAGTTTGTCTGGGTTTCCTCTGGGTGGGTCTGCTGGTTTGGACGGGATCCCCGGTTGCCCACGGCCAAAGCGCTGTCCACGGTGCGGAGCACCTTCTGACGGTGGTACGCTTGCCAGGGCAGAACTGGGCCAATATCGAGCGGCAACTGCAGCAGAGCGGCCTCAGCTACCAGGTGATCGACCGGATCGAGCCAGCAGGTTTGCGGGGGCGCAGCACAGTCTTTTTGCCAAACGTGAATCGCCTAACCGTTGCTCAAGCCCATGCTCTCGCCGAATGGATGCAACAGGAAGGGGGTCAGTTGATCGTCAGCGGCCCGCTGGAAATCCCTGCTGAGGCACGGGATCCCTTACGCAGCCTGATTGGCGCCTACTGGAGCGGAGATATTCCTCTGGCCAGTGCTGTGCGCCTGACAGAGTTTGCTGAAGCATGGGCCCGCAGCGTTCAGGCGGCCGATCGCGCCAGCGGTGCGGAGCACTTTGTGGTTGCCGGGGGAGCCCTCTTGCCCACCGGCCCGGAAAGTCGTCTGGTGGCCGTCTGGGAAGAGGTGGACATGGGGGACAATGCCTATGCGGTGATTGCCAGCCGCCAGAGTGTGTACCTGGGTTGGCGTTGGGGGGAGTTTCCCGAGGAGACGGCGCAGTTGGATCGGGAGTGGTTGCAAGCGGCTCTGCGCCGGGCCCAAGGCCGTTTCGCTGCCCTCAGACAGGCTGCTGCCACCCCATCCCCTTTGCCAGCGGTGCGGAGCACCATCAACACCCTGGAGTTGCTGGCCATGCGCCAAGAGCTGGGGAGCTTGCTGGGTCGGGTAGAGGGATCCCTGTTGCTGGCTCGGGCCACTCAAGGGGGGGTAGAAGCAGCCGAGTACAAGCCCATTTTGGAGCAAGCCCGCAGCGTGTTGCAACAGCTACCGGCCTGGGTGGAGGCAGGGCAATACGAGCAGGCGCGGCAGGCTTTTGAACAAGCACGGGCGGATCTGTGGGCCCACTACCCGGTGGATCGGTTGACGGCTTTGTCTGAGGTACGGGCCATTTGGCTGGATCGGAGCACCATTGTCGAGGCAGGCTCTGAGGCAGGGCTGGCTCAGATTTTCGATCGCCTGGCTCAGGCTGGCCTCAACACCGTCTTTTTCGAGACGATGAATGCTGGCTTTGCCATTCATCCCAGCCGCGTCGCCCCCCAACAGAACCCCCTCACCCGTGGCTGGGATCCCTTGCGGGCGGCGGTGCGCTTGGCTCATGAGCGGGGCCTCGAATTGCACGCTTGGATTTGGACTCTTGCGGTGGGCAACACCCGCCACAATCTGCTGCCGGAGATCAACTTGCCCCAAGACTACATCGGCCCGGTGCTGACGGCTCACCCCGATTGGGCCAATCTGGACAATCGTGGCCGTCTGTTCCCGCGCGGGCAGCCGGAAACCTGGCTAGACCCAGCCAATCCGCAGGTGCGCAGCTATCTCCTGGCTCTTACCCGCGAGCTAGTGCAAGACTACCAGGTAGACGGAATCCACCTGGACTACATCCGCTATCCCTTCCAAAACGCTGCCAGCCGCCAGGTGTTTGGCTTCGGTCGGGCCGCTCGTCAGGGGTTTCAGCAGTTGTCCGGCGTCGATCCGCTGGAGTTGGATCCCTTGAGGGATCGCTCCCTCTGGCAGTTGTGGACCCGCTACCGCACCCAGCAGGTGAACGAGGTGGTGGAGGCCATTGCCCGCACCGCCCGCTCCCTCAACCCGCGCGTGATCCTCTCGGCAGCTGTCTATGCTCTGCCCAAGCAGGAGCGCCTGCAAAGGCTGCAGCAGAACTGGGAAGAGTGGATCCAGGCAGGGGAGCTGGATCTGTTGATCCCCCTCACCTATGCGGGCAATACACGGCGTTTGGCGCAACTGGTGCAGCCCAATTTGGAAATTGTCAGCCGCTTCTCCACCCTCTTCGTCCCCAGCCTTAATTTGTTGAACTTGCCGCCCGTCGAGTTCTTGGATCAACTGCAGGTGGTGCGGGATTTGCCCACCGGGGGGTTTGCTTTATTCTCGGTGCGGCAGCTTACCCCAGAGCTGGAAGCCATCCTCAGGTCCTCCGCCATTGCCTCGACTCGCATTCCCTATCGGGATCCCTTTGGGGCTGTTCGGGATCGCTTCCAGGCGCTGCGGCAGGAGTGGATGTTTTTGCTCGAGCAGAAACGGTTGGGGTTGTGGGAGCACAGCCAATGGATGGAGCAAATAGAGCGGGTGCAGGGATCCCTGGCGGCCTTGGCAGCGGATCCCACCCCGGAAGCCCTGGAACAAGCCCGTCAGCAACTGGGCAACTTGAAAACCAATCTTGCCACTTGGATGCGGCTGGAATCTCTGCGCAACCCCTATCGAGTTCAAGTTTGGGGCAACCGTCTCGCGGCTTTGGAGATGATGCTGCGCTACGGAGAGCAAACCCTGATGAGGGCATGAAGCTCCCCTCTTGCGGGATGGGGATCCCATCTATCCCCAGAACTTCCCCAGAACCGAAAAAAACTGTTATGGGGTATCTTTCGGCATTTCCTCTGCGGGGTCAGGCCCTGTATCCGGCTCCTTGGGGAGAGCAGAGTCCTCAGGGCTGGGCAAGGACTCTGTCCTGCTGGCGCGAACCGCTTCCGGGGAGGTTTCTGGCTCCTCGTCATCGCTACGCGACGCTTCTGGGAACCCGTCAGCAGTGTGTGGCGCTGAAGCGGGCTGAGCAGCAACAGGTTCAGGAGCAGAAGGAGGAGGTGCAGCTGGGATCCCGGCTTCTTCTGCAGGAACAACCGCAGGTGGCTGAGCAGCTTCTTTTTCCTTTTGCTGTTCGTAGCGGCGACGTTTGTTGCCCTCATCCACCAGCACGTACACCAGGCTGAGGAGAGAGAGCCCTGCTGTTCCAACCAAAACCCAGAGTAAGTTGTTGTCTATGGTCATGGGTTGAGCTCCGTCAAACGCTGCTGGCGATGGAGGGATATTGCTCCTTAAGGCTTGATCTTACCGTTGAAGCCGCTCTGCCAAATCTTTCTGCCAAATCTTAAAGATTGGAAAGGTTGGGTTCACAGTTTTGTTGTTTTGTGTGTCATGCGCTATCTCAAGTTCTACAAGCCCTATGGCGTGCTCACCCAATTCACCGATCGAGAGGGACGGCCCACCCTCCAGTCTTTTATCCCGGTGCCCAGGGTTTATCCGGTGGGGCGACTGGATCGCGACAGCGAAGGGCTGCTCCTGCTGACCGATGATGGTCGCCTCAATGCCCGCTTGATCGACCCCAAGTTCGGCCATGAGCGCATCTACTGGGTTCAGGTGGAAGGGATCCCCACCCCCCAAGCCCTGCAACAGCTGCAACAGGGGCTGATCATCCAAGGGCGAAAAACGCGCCCGGCCCAGGTCAAAGTCTTGGCTGAGGAACCCACCCTGCCGCCACGGGATCCCCCCATCCGCTTTCGCCGCTCCATCCCCACCACCTGGCTGGAACTGACGCTGCGGGAGGGTCGCAATCGCCAGGTGCGCCGCATGACTGCCGCCGTTGGGATCCCAACTTTGCGGTTGGTTCGGGTTGGACTGGGGCCCCTCTCTCTGGCGGGGCTTGCTCCCGGCCAGTGGCAAGATCTCAGCGAGGCAGAACTGGCCCAACTGCGGCAATATTGTTTTTCTCAAACCATTAGAGTCATTTCAAGTTAGATTAAGACGCTTCCTATTCGCTCGGCAGTGAGGAGCTGGGAAGCAAGACAACGGAACAGTTTTATTCCCTCTTAAATGACTATAAACTAGGACACTGCATCCACACCTAAGACGTTGAACGCACAGGGCCGGAAGGCTTTTCTCCGTAGCTTAGGCGTTTCACCCTAACCTGAAATGACCATAACTTAACTCACATTGATCATTACTGAGCATTTGATCACTACATTGTTAATGATTGCCCTATGATTGCCCTTGTTCCCAATTGCTCTTGAGCCCACTCAGTCGGGCATGAGGGCGTGGACGCGCTTGCCACCATTGGGATAGAGAAGGGCACGTTTGGGGCCGTGGATGGGATCCTCGACGATAATCGTCTGGTCGCGGCTGGCCCCCAGAGAAACAATGGCAATCGGCACCTGCATCAACTGTGCCAAAAACTTCAGGTAATCATGGGCTTCGGGGGGCAAGTCTTGGATGGAGCGGCAATCTTTGGTGGAACATTTCCAGCCCGGCAGGGTTTCGTAGATGGGTTTGCACTGGGCGAAAACCCGGGCATCGCTGGGAAAGTGACGAATTTCCCGCCCCTGGTACTCGTAGGCCACGCACACCTTGATCTCATCCAAGCCATCCAGCACATCCAGTTTGGTGATGGCCAGGCAGTCTAGGCCATTGATTCGCACCGCGTAGCGCCCAATTACCCCGTCAAACCAGCCGCAGCGCCGTTGTCGCCCTGTGGTGGTGCCAAATTCAGCACCGGTTGCCCCCAGGTACGCCCCGATCTCGTCTTTGAGCTCGGTGGGGAAAGGGCCTTCGCCAACGCGGGTGGTGTAGGCTTTGGCCACCCCGATCACCCGGTCAATGCTGGTGGGGCCGATCCCAGCGCCAATACAAGCGCCACCGGCAATGGGATGGGAGGAGGTGACGTAGGGGTAGGTGCCGTAGTCGAGATCCAACAGGGTGCCTTGAGCCCCTTCAAACAGGATGTTCTCCCGATCTTCGATGGCTTGGGTGAGAAGCAGAGCAGCGTCGGTAACATAGGGGCGCAGCCGCTCGGCATAGGCCAGGTATTGCTCGATAATTGGCTCGGGATCCAGGGGGGGCAGATTATAGATCTTCTCCAGCAAGACATTTTTGTAGGGAATGGCCCAACTGAGGCGCTCCCGCAGCTGGTCAGGGTACATCAAGTCCACGACGCGAATGCCCATGCGCTCGGCCTTGTCGGCATAGGTGGGGCCAATGCCCCGGCCGGTGGTGCCCAGCCGGTAAATGCCACGCCGCTCCTCTTCTGCGATGTCAATAACCCGGTGGTAGGGCAGGGTGACGTGGGCCGTTTCGGCAATGAACAGGTTGTCGGTGGAAATGCCCAATTGATGCAGTTGGTCGATCTCGGCCAGCAGAACCTCGGGATCGATCACCGTGCCGCTGGCGATGATGCAGCGTTTGTCGGGGTAGAGAATGCCAGAGGGGATCAAGTGTAGCTTGAAGGTTTGGCCCCCCACCACCAGGGTATGCCCTGCATTCACCCCACCTTGATAGCGGACGACCACATGAGCCTTTTCACTGAGGAGGTCGGTGATCTTCCCTTTTCCTTCATCGCCCCACTGGGCACCGACAACCACGACGTTTGCCAAGAGCTTCTCCTACAGTCCGTAGATGGCACAAAAAATCCCCTTTGCGGGGGTTGCTGCACTAATCTACCGCATCGCTCCGGGCGATGTTGAGAGATCAGGACAAAAAGATTAACAATCGATTAACTTTTCTCCGGCAGGGGACAACGTGGAGATGGGCGGGATCCCCGAACCCTCTGGCAAGCCAACAGAGATTCCCCAGTTGCCCTCGCCTTCAGCTCCCCGGCTTGAACAGGCCAATGGCCGTGACCTGGTTGGATCCCACCTCAAAGGCAAAGGCCAGGCCCAGGGCATCGTAGTTGACGTAGTAGCGGTCGTCGCGCAGATATTCTCGGCTTCCCTTGGGATAGGGTACCACCTCGTTGTAGCCGTTCTCGCCGGGCCCGCCGTAAACGGCGATCACTTCCGAATAGGTGGAGCCGATGCGGATCCCTTCGCCGGTCATGGCTTCCGGGTGGGTTGTGTAGATGCGGTTGGCGAAAAAGCTATCCACAATGCCCGGATGACGGTAGGTGAAGAGGATGTAGTCTTGTAGGTAAAAGATCTTCAGGTCGCTGTTGGGCTGAAACACATTAGCTCCGGAGGCTGCTGGGATCTGATCGACATTGCCCAGCAGGTGGGTATCCACGTTGCGGGTATCCATGCCCAGCTCAAAGCGACCGACTCGACCCTCTTGCACCAGCACTGTAGGCCGTGGGGGCAGGGCAGGTCGCCGGGGGGGCAAGGCCAGCGCTTGCAGGCCGGCATTCAGCCAAGCATTGTCATCTCCTTCCACGGTCTGCAAGGGCACCAGACCCCGCTCCAAAGAGCGACCATCCCCTGTTTTCCAGGTGGCCACGGCCAGTTCCACCGCCGCGCTGGAGGGAAGGGCAAAGAAGCGGGTTTGTCGTTCGCTGCCCTGGGTGGGCTGCCCCAAAATGAGGGTGCTGCCGCTGGCTCCCAACTGGGCAGCCAAGAGGGTGGCCCCCTGGCGGGTGTTACCATCCACCAGAACGGCCAACGGGATCCCGGCGGCAATGGGCAGATTTTCGCTGTTCCAGAGGGTGGGCTGCCCGAATCGGTCTTCGGTAATCAGCAGCGGCTGGACGGAGCGGGGCAAAAACAGGCGCGCCACATCGGCCACCACTTGGGGGTCGTAGCCCACCGAGCCGCGCAGGTCGAGGACAATGCCCTGGCTGTAGTCTTGGGTGTAGAGGGTTTGGCGGATCTGCTGAGCCGTGGCTGGGGTGAGATCCGGCACTGCCAAATAAACCTGGCGCGGGCCGATCCCGCGGGCTTGTACGGGAGGACGGGGACGGTTGAGCAAGTCCTTGAAAGCTTGCGGATCCCAGAAACGATCGGCGGGATCCCCATACTCCCGCAGGATCTCTTGAATGAACTCGTACTCCACCTCAATGGGGGGGCGGGGATCCCCGTAGCTTCGGGCCAACAGGCGGGTGTAGAGGTCGTTGTAACTAACCGCAGCAGCTTGGCTGCCCGCCCCCCAAGACTCGTTGATGAACAATCCCACCAGATGGCGGAGATCCAGCCCGACCGGCTCACGGGGAGGCGAAGGGGCTGCCGGGATCCCTGGATCGGGAAACGAACCTTGGGGATCCGAGGGCATGATGGGCACAGGAGGCAAGGCCGATTGGCCCACAGCGCTGCCGGGCGAGATCCCGGCGATCAGGGTGAGGATCCCCCAAGCCCCAAGTACGCGCGCAAATCCCTTCATGGCAGCCTGCCCTCTTGCAGATGTTGCGAATAGGATAAACCCTAAACGCTCCCCTTTGCCACTGCCAGCAGTGGTAGATATCTATTTTTTGCGACTTGGAACACTAGGGGCTGCGCCCCCTTGCTTTTGAAGGAAATGCCCTCAGCCAGAAAATCCCCAGCGCATTCACTTGCCTTTTTTGTCCTTTTTGCTCGGCTTGGGCTTTTCTGCTGCTGGGATCTCTGTAGCGGTCTCTGCCGCTTTCTCCTCAACTGGGAGCGTTGCCTCTGCCGCAGAGGCTGAGACGGTTTCAGCAGGGGATGCTTCTACAGCCTTTTCTGTAGCTGGCTCGGCTTCCGCAGCTGCAGCTTCTCCATCCGTTTCCGCCCCCGTAGCCGTCTCTGATGAGGATTCAATTGCCTCAGGGATCCCAGATACCTCTGCTTCTGGCCCATCGGCCTCAAACTCGGCCTCTGGCACTTCAACCTTCTCCTCCGAGCCTGCCAAAGAAGTGGGCGCCTGGGTTGGATTCCCCTCGCTATCGACCCAGTTGACCGTGGTCTGAGACTTCAGCCAAGCCATCACCTTGTTGGTCAGCAAGCTTTCATAGACGGCTTGGCGTACTCGGCGTACTCGTTCCCGATCCAGCTTTTGGCCTTGCTGGGCATAGGCCGCCATCACCTCTTCCACCTCCACGTCCAACTCCGTGGAACCTACGGCAATTTGCTCTTGCCGAACGATGGCACTCAGGGCCAAGGTGCGCCGCAGCCGGTTGATGGCTTCGGGTCGGTGGCGCTCCATCAACTGGTTGAGGGTTTCAGGCGGCAGTTGGGACAGGAGCTTGCGGATCTCGCCTGGCGTGACCCCTTGCTGCTGTTGCAGCGAGTGAAGGCTTTGGGATAGCAGTTGCGTCGTTTCCTGCTCGACTAGGGTCTCGGGCAGATCCACCTCGGTGGTTTCCAGGATGGCGTTGAGGATGGCGGTTTCGAGGTTCTCCTCAGATTGTGTCAGGGCATCCTGTTCAAGGCGCTTTTGCAAGTGCTCCCGCAGTTCGGCCACTGTTTGAAAGCTGCTGATCTCTTGCACAAAGGCATCATCCAATTCGGGCAGCTCTTTGGCCTTGATCTCCCTCAGGCAGACAGTGAAGGTAACCGTTTTCCCGGCCAACTCTTTTCTGAAGTAGTCGTCGGGGAAGGTGGCTGCGATCTCCTTGGTTTCGTCGAGCTGCATGCCCACGATGCCCGCCACAAAACCGGGGATGAAGTTGTCTTCCTTGAGTTCCAGCTGGAAGTCCTGGGTGGTCATCTCGTCGAGGGGATTGCCTTCTGCATCGCGGGCTGCAAAATCGATCACCACCACATCCCCCAACTGAGCAGGCCGATCTTCTACCGGCAAGAGGGTGGCCCGCTGATCCCGCCATCGGTCGATGAGCTGGTCAATTTGCTCAGGCTTGACGTCAACACGGGTTGCCGTAACGGTCAGCCCTTTGTATTGGCCAACGCGGGCTTCGGGGTACACCTCAACATATCCTGAGAAGCTGAAGTCTGCTTCGGGGTTGAACTGAGCCAAGAGCTGACCCACCTCATCATCCAGCTCGAACCGACTGATGGGGGTGAGCTGAGCTTCCTTGAAAGCCTGTTGAATGGCCTCGCTGATCAGGTCATCCACAGCACTGGCCAGGATGCGCTCGCGGCCCACCTGCCGCACAACGAGGTTGCGGGGGGCCTTGCCCTTGCGGAATCCCGGAATTTGGATATTCTGCTCCAGTTGACGCAAGGTTTTTTCGTAGGAGCGCTTCACCCGGTCGGCTTCTACCACGATTTTGAGGCCAACCCGGCTGCCAGGGCGTTTTTCTTGGATAACCTGCATAGGAAGTATGAGCTAGGGAGAGGGGCAAGTAGAAGTTCAATTCTACCTCAACGGCCTGTGGGTCAACCTGGGGATTTTAGGCAGGGGATCCCTCGGTGGCCACTTCTTTCACATCCTGGATGTCCTCTTGGGGTTCGGCACGCTTGCTGGGAGGCAGTTGCTTCACTTTGGCTTCCAGCTCCACCACCATTTCCTTGAGTTCGGTGATGGTGACCTCCTTCTCCTGCAGTTGCCGATTTTTTTCCCGGGCTTCGATGCTGAACTGTACGCGCATCCAGAGGCTATACAGCCAGGCGAGGGCGGCCCCAATCCCGGCAGATGCCAGAAGTTCCATCACCAGAGGGCTTTCAACGCTGACGCCGGGGGCAAAAGTAACCGTGACCGGGGTGGCGTTTTGCATGGCAAAGAGGGCAATGGCCAGGAGGGCTGAAAACAAGATCAGGTAGTTGAACAGTCGCATCGTTTTTCTCCTCGAAGGGATCCACTACGGCTTGCCAGCACCAGAATACCCATAAACTCGGGCCGGTTTTTGAGAAAAATTCCCTCAGAAAAACCAGCCATAGCTGTGTAAGCCTTTGCCCAGAAAGTTGACCCCCAGGTAACATACCCAAACCACTCCAAAACCCAAGCTGGCCAAGAGGGCGGGGCGTCTGCCTTGCCAGCCTTTGGTGATGCGGGCGTGCAAATAGGCGGCAAAGACCAACCAGGTAATCAAGGCCCAGGTTTCTTTCGGATCCCAGCTCCAGTAGGTACCCCAGGCTTCGTTGGCCCAAACGGCGCCGGCGATAATGCCGATGGTGAGCAGGGGGAACCCCAGCCCGATCAGCCGGTAGCTGGTGTTGTCCAAGATTTCTGCCAGGCTCAGCCGTTGCCAGGGGATCCCTTCGGGGGCCGGTTGGGGGGGGAGTTCAGCGGACGAGGGGGCAGGACGGGGGGAGCGGAGGCCGGCGTAGGCCAGTTCTGAAGCCGGGGAAGGCAGGGTGGCTTCCGCCCATTCGGGATGGGTTTGGGGTTGGGGAGGGCGAAATTGCAGGCCGAGGGAGTTGCCCTTGAGATGCACTTCCTGACCGCGAGTGACGATGAGAAAGCTGATGGAGAGAAGGGATCCCACCAACAGCGCCGCGTAGGCCAGCAACATCACAGTCACATGCATCATCAGCCAGTTGGATTGCAAAGCCGGCACGAGGGGCTGGGCCACCTGCATATCTTCCGGCAGCACCAAGGCAGCAAAGGCCACGATCCCGGTTACAACTGGGGCGGTCATGACCCCCACCCAGCGGCTGCGGCTCCAGTAGAGGGCCACCAAATGCAAAGCGGTGATCCCCCAGGCCAGGAAAAACAAAGACTCGTACAGATTACTCAAGGGGAAGTAGCCTGCATCGATCCAGCGGGCCGTCAACAGGGCGGCCATCGTCAAGTTTGCCCCGATCATCCCCGCTAGGCCCAATTCGGCCAAAAGCTGCACCTGGGGAAAAGCTGCCCCACCCCAGTAAAACAGCATGGCCCCCAGAGAAATGGCAAACGCCACGTTGTTGAGCAGAGCTTGCCACTGGGCCAGATCCATGCCCGCAAGAGCTGTTATCGCCAACAGAGCCATACACGACCTCAAAAGTGTCTCCGACCCGGCTTGAGCCAGGCCAGTTGATCCCATTCTAGGGCGGGGGAAGGGATCTTCCCCAAAGGACACATGCTGGTAATGTGGGGATGGCTTGTCTGCGGCTCGGCAGGATACAAAGAGCATTGGGATGTAAGGCTCATGCAAGAACACGCCGGAAATGCCAGGTTGAGAAGGTGGGGGTTGTTGAGATGGTGGATCTGTCTGTTGGCCCTGTTGGCCGCCCTCGTTTTGGCCTCTTGTGGGGGATCCCCGCCTAAACCCCCGCAGGAACAGCTTCCCCAGCTAGAGCGCGTGCCGGTTCCCCCGGAGATTGCCAAGCTGGATGCCCATTTGCAGTATTGTCGCCCGCAAGTTCAGATCCTCAGCCCCAAGCCAGGTGAGGTGTTGTCAGAGCGGCAGGTAACCGTTCGCTTCGCGGTGCAAGGGTATCCGCTTTTCCAAGATCCGCAATTGGGTCTCGGCCCTCATCTGCACGTGGTGCTGGACAACCGGCCCTACATCGCCCATTACGATGCCGATGCTCCCCTCGTTTTCAAGGATTTGGAGCCGGGATCCCATACTCTGCGGGTGTTTGCCGGCAAACCCTGGCACGAGAGCTTCAAAAACTCTGAAGCCTATGCCCAGGTTAGCTTTCACGTGTTAGCTCCCACCCCTGAGTACGTACCACAGCCGCAACTGCCCCTGCTCACCTACAACCGCCCCACAGGCAGCTACGGGGCCGAGCCAATCTTGGTGGATTTCTGGCTGGCCAATGCCCCGGTGCGGGAGAGCCTGTTGAGTGACTTGCCACGGGATTGGCGGATCCGCTACACCCTCAACGGCCAATCCGGCCTGCTGGATCGCTGGGAGTCTTTTTATCTGAAGGGCTTCAGGCCCGGTCGCAATGTGATGGTGCTGGAACTGGTGGACAGCAAAGGGGATCCCATCCGCAATGTGTTCAACAGCGCCGCCCGCGAGATCACCTACACCCCTGGCGGCCAAGACACCCTCTCCAAGCTGGTTCGGGGGGAGCTAAAAGCCGAAGAGGCCCTCGCCATTGTGCAGCCGCAGCCCACACCCACGCCGACTCCGGAACCCACGCCCACCCCAACGCTGACGCCCACCCCGACTCCAACACCAAGTCCGACCCCCACACCTACACCGACTCCGGAACCCACGCCCACTCCTACTCCGACGCCAACGCCAACTCCGACACCCACGCCCACTCCTACTCCGACGCCAACACCAACTCCGACACCCACGCCCACTCCTACTCCGACGCCAACACCAACTCCGACACCCACGCCCACTCCTACTCCGACGCCAACGCCAACTCCGACACCCACGCCCACTCCTACTCCGACGCCAACACCCAGCCCGACGCCCACACCCACACCCACTCCGACTCCAACGCCAGAGGCGACGCCCACGCTTGCACCTCGTCGCCAGCCGCGCTTTCAACTGGGCCGCCCCCGTCCGACACCAGAGGGGATCCCGGCTGTTCCAACGCCACCGCCCGTGGTGGCCACTCCTGAACCTGAGCTTACGCCTGAGCCCAGCCCAGAGCCCTCTCCGCAAGCTGTGCCCACTTCAACTCCCCAGCCTGTGGCTACGCCTTTGCCGCGCGTGACCCCTATCCCTTTCCAGGAGCGGCGGGTGCGACAGCAGGGGTTGCGGCTTTTCCCGCCGGGACTCCACAGTCCAACCTTGCCAGGTGAGCGATAGCGGGACAGAATCCTTGGTTGACAGAATGCCCTTCGCACAGCGGGCCGTGGGCCTCACTGTTTCCCCGATGCCGCTCTGCCTGGGTGCGCAGTTGCCAGTTGTCGCGTTCTCACACCGGTCAAGCGCGAGGAGCGTGGAGCGACGGGAAAGAATCCCCCGACTCTAGCCGTGGGGAGAACGTCGATTCCTGCCCAATGGAAGGGCCGGTCGTGTGGCTAAGCTGATGGGGTTGAGCCAAGTCAGGAGCATTGCCCCCTCAACCTTCTCGCACCGATTGCGGTCGCGGAATGGGATCCTGGTTTTCCGCCTGGGTGGAGCTTTGGATCCCGTTCTCTCCACTTTCCAACCTGAGCAAGGGCCGCAATCGGGATCCCTGCCAGGGATCCAGGACATCCCGAATTAGCACCTCCTGAATCCACACCTGCAGGATTGCCGCCAAAGGCACGGCCAGGAACAGGCCCAGCACCCCAAAGAAAAAGGCTGAAGTAACTTGAGCTACTAGGGTTAGGGCGGGCAGGAGCGACACCTGTCGGGACATAACGATGGGGGTGAAGACGCTGCTTTCCAACTGCTGGATCAGGATATACAGCCCCAGCACTGCCAAGGACTTCCAAGGGGCATCCGTGAGGGCTACCAGCATGGGGGCCACCACGCTTAAGGTGGGGCCGATATTGGGGATGAAGTTGAACAATCCCGCCAGCACCGCATTGGCCAAGATCAGGGGCACCCCCAAAATCCACAGCCCGATCCCACTCAGCAGCATCACCAAGGTGCTGGTAAACAGGATCCCCATCAGCCACCCTCGCAGCGCCAGCTCACAGCGCTTGAGGATGTAGCGAATGCGGGGACGGTAAAAGGCCGGGAAAACCGAGACAAAAGCGCGACTGTAGGCTTGGGGATCCGCCAACAACAAAATGGTGAGGATGATTACAAACAATAGGTTGAGCAGGGTGCCAAAAAAGGCAGTGAAGGACTCGGAGAAAAAGTCGCGCACCTGTCGCACCAACTCGGTGGCCTGGGGCACCAAGCTATTGGCCAATTCCCGCAGCGTCGGCAGCTCAATATCCGTCGGCAAAGAGAGAATCAAGCTCTCGAACAGCCGCTGCGCTTGCACGATCCCGGCGGGCACCCCATCGGTAAACAGCCGCCGCAACTGCTCCGCCAGGGGGGGCACCACGATTAGCCCCACCAAGATCGCGGCCACCAAAACCGTCAAACTGGTGATGACAATTGAGGGGCCACGCCGAAAGCCGTAGCGCTGTGGGATCTGGGCCAAGGTATCCAATGCTACTGCCAACACAATGGCCGCGAACACCAACAGCAGGATCTGCCGGATCTGCCAAAGCAGAACTAGCAGGCCCAACAGCGCCCCTAGCCCCAGCCACTGGGCGAAGGTCACCCGCCAGCTCACCTCCTCTCTCGCCCGGTTGTCGCCTATTCTAGATGGGATCCCGACAAGTCCCATCGCTATTCGAGAACCCTGGATGCGCGATCCTGTCCCTTCAGAAGTGACTTTAGCCGCCCGCAGCAGTGGGATGGAGTTTTTGCTCACGGATGAAGCTCCCCTGCTCTCAGTGGGGGGAGTGTCCCGTTATTTGAAATCGCTGCTGGCCGGGGATCCCTACTTGGTCAGGCTGTGGGTGAGCGGGGAAGTCTCCAGTTGCCAGCGCAACCGCAATGGCCACCTGTTCTTGACCCTAGTCGATCCGGAAACCGGTGACGTTCTCAAGGGGGTGGTCTGGCAGGGCCAAACTTCCCGGCTCAGCTTCTGGCCGGAAGTGGGGCAACAGGTGCTTGCCCTTGGGCAACTTGGCATCTATAGCGGCGGCAGCCATTATCGCCTCGTCATCTGGCAATTGCTGCCTGCCGGGGAAGGGCTGTTGGCGTTGCGATTTCAACAGCTCAAGGCCCGCCTCAGTGCTGAGGGCTTGTTCGATAATCAACGACCTCTGCCTGTTCATCCCCAGTGCATTGCCGTCGTTAGTTCCCCCCACGCTGCCGGCTGGGGAGATATTCGGCGCACCCTCAACCAGCGCTACCCCGGGCTACGGGTGCTGTTCTCCCCAGCTCAAGTGCAAGGGGAGGCGGCCCCGGAATCAATTGTGCGGGCCATTCGCCGGGTGGAACAGGATGGGCGGGCGGAAGTGCTTCTTTTGGCGCGGGGCGGTGGAGCCAGCGAAGATTTGGCCTGTTTTAACGATGAGCGGGTGGTGCGAGCCATTGCCGAATGTCGGATCCCGGTGGTCACCGGGATTGGCCACCAGCGGGATGAAACCCTGGCTGACTACGCTGCCGACTACGCCGCCCATACCCCAACGGCAGCTGCCGAGCGGATCGTGCCGGATCTGGGGGAATTGCAGCGTCAGGGATCCCAGTTGCGCCAGAAGTTGATCGAACGCACTCGCCAAGCTTTGGAAAGGGCCCAGCAGCGTTTGCAGCAGGCCCAACACCACCTGGCTTACGTGCATCCAGAGCGGCTGTTGCAACAGGCTCAGGATCGCTTGACCCAACACCAACATCGCCTGCTCCAAGCCGTGCGCCATCGCTTCCAGCAACGCCAACAGCACCAACAGGCCCTGCAAGATCGCCTCCAAGCGCTCGATCCCGAAGCCATTCTGAAACGGGGCTATGCCCTGGTGCGAAATGAAGAGGGATCCCTGATCCGCACCCATCGCCTGCCTCCCCAAACCCGCCTGATGATACAACTGGCCTCGGGAAGCCTATGGGTACGAGTAGAGGAGAGCCATGAGCCGCCGCAAACGTGAGGAGCCGTGGCGCTATGAAGCAGCCATTGCCGAGGTGGAAACTTTGATTGCCCAGATTGAATCGGGGGAACTGGATCTGGCGGAAGTGGTGGAGCGCTTTCAACAGGCCGCCCGAACCCTGAAAACCTGCGCGGACTTTTTAGAGCAAAAGCGGCAGCAGGTGGAGATCATCATCGAGCAATTGGGCCAAGAGGAAGAAGACCTGCCCGAATCATAGGGATCCCACCTGATCATTCCCCCTGCACTGCTGTCGCCATTCTGCTTCACTATGGATGGTCGTTGGATGGTTGTCTTTATCCTTGCGCCCCCATGCCCGCAAAGATCCTCGATGGCAAAGCCTTAGCCGCCCGCTTGCAAGCGGAGATGGCCGCCCAAGTGCAAGCTTGGATACCCCAGGTGGGGCGGCCACCGGGATTGGCAGTGCTGCGGGTTGGAGAGGATCCCGCCAGTGCGGCTTATGTGCGCGGCAAAGAGCGGGCCTGTGAGCGGTTGGGCATTGCTTCTTTTGGCCGACATTTTTCCGCCCAAGACTCCCCTGCCCATTTGCTCGACACCATCGACCAACTCAATCAGGACGAGCGGGTGGATGGCATCCTCGTCCAACTGCCCCTGCCCCCCGGCTGGGATCCCATCCCCCCCCTTCTGGCCATCAATCCCGACAAAGATGTGGATGGACTTCACCCCCTCAACCTGGGCCGGCTGTTGCGCGGCGAGCCCGGCCTACGCAGTTGTACCCCTTTGGGCGTGATGCGCCTGTTGCAGGCAGAAGGGATCCCGATTGCAGGCCGAAAGGCAGTGGTGGTCGGTCGCAGCATCTTGGTGGGCAAGCCCTTGAGCTTGATGTTGTTGGCCGCCGATGCGACGGTCACCCTAGCCCACTCCCGCACCCCCGACTTGGCAGAAGTGACCCGCGCCGCCGACATTGTGGTGATGGCCGTGGGCCGCCCCCGCCTATTGAGGGCAGACATGGTGAAACCCGGCGCGGTGGTCATCGACGTTGGCATCAACCGCATCGAGACCCCTGCCGGATCTGAGCAACTGGTGGGAGATGTGGACTATGAAGCGGTCAAAGAGTTGGCCGCTGCCATCACGCCCGTACCGGGCGGCGTAGGGCCGATGACGGTAACGATGCTGCTGGCCAACACCCTACAGAGCTATAAACTGCGCAGCCACTTGTGTAGTCATTATTAAACAGGAATGAAACATTTCTGTTGCATTGTTCCCTAACTTCCCTCTCTCTCTGGGAGAAGAGCTGGGGTTGGTCGCGGCAGCGGCACAGAGCGCTTGGGGAGTGTCTCAATCTAGCTTGAAATGACTATGGTTTGGAGACTGTTCTCAAAATGTTCTGTTGCTTGGATCCTCCCCCTTCGGCCCAGAAGAGTGAGGAATGGAGAAGTTGCCCCAGAGGAGTTTGAGGTGACCGCTGCAAATGTCCAAGCTGCGCGCGGAGCACCCTAAGGCTGCAAGATCATCGACCAGGAGCCGCTCTCCCCATCCCAAAACGGGGCCAGAGACTCTCCCACCACATTTGGCCCCCAATAGCGGCGGGTTCCATCCAAGGCGAAAGCCACCACAATGTCTCCGGGGCCGATTTGCAGCGGTTCTTCTCCCAAGCTCAGCAGCAATCCCTCGCTCCCCCCCTCTCCAGGGGCAAAGTCCCAGTGGGCCGTTTCCGGATTGATCATCCGTTCGCCGCTGCGCATCAAGATCACCAGCCGAACCGGATGGGGCGTGCGATTGCCGACCCGAAAGGATCCTGTGCGGGCGGAGGTGGGGGCAGCCTGGGGGGGCAAGGCAGGCTCTGAGTGCAGAACAGGGACAACATTCCCCTCAACGGAATCTTCCAAGGCTTCCAGCGTCGGTTTCTCCAGAGTCTGTGCTCTCAATCCCTGCACGAGAACCCCTACCCCAACCAAAGCGACAGACAACACTAGGGATCCCTTGCCCCTCAAAGCTCTGTTCAGCAATGGGCCGCCGGCGAAAAAAGAGGCAACAGCCTGAGCGAATGAGCAGATCAAGACGCACATCGAGACCACTGCAAGCCAAAGTGATACGTGTCGAGTTAGACAAAAGGCATCAACTGCTGCCCTACCCCTGATAGACCAGCCATACGCGTACAGAGTTCCATCAGAGGATAACGCCCCCACCGTGCAGAACACGATCGTTCAGCTACGTTAACACGTCCATTCCTCTATTCCCTGTGCTTTGGAGGAACAAGGAATAAGGGATCCCCCACTCCAGACCAGGCTGAAACCAGTTTGGATCGCCTTCAGGGATTCACGGCCCGACGCTGCCACCCTTGGGAGGTACGTTCGTACACTGTCCGCAATTGGGGATAGATCTGATCCCCCTTAAGCTGCAAGTGATCCACCTCTGTTGGCTCCAGCAGTAATGCCACAAAAGTCTGCGGGGGCAGCAGATCTTTCTCTTTCGGCAACTCTTGAATAAAAGCCTCTGGCGGGGCAAGCAGCCCCTTAGGTTCCGGCCAAAACCAGAGGAGCCGTCCTTTTTCCGATATCTGTTGCCACAACTGCTGCCGCTGGCGCTGGGCCTGGGGATCCGGATGATCGGCGGCGATGGCCTCAAGGGTGCCAGCGATGCGGAATTGCTCGCGGGTTTTGCAGAAATACCAGCAGATCTGGGCTTGGGGGCAGTGGGCAATTTGTCGGATCTTCTCGCTGCGACTATCCACCGCCAATTGAATGCGGTCGGTATCGCCCAAAAACCCCCGGAAAACGACCGTGCGGTTGCGCGGATGCCCCTGGGGATCCACCGTGGCCAATTGCAAATACCGCACACCGGGATCGCTACGGTTCCGGTGCAGTGCCGCCTGAATCAGCGCCCGCCAAGAGGGATCCGCAGTAGAATTGCCCTTCGGGTCTTTCATCCGTTTTTCGCAAGGTGCAAGCAAGCCAGGATTGGGGCTCTCTCTCCCTTAGCTAGGGGGTGGAGAAGCCTCAGATTGGGAGTCTCTGGAGAGCCCTGGTGAGGACTCCGCACCGCCGACGCGACCAGAGCTGGGATCCGGCTCAGTTGGGCTGATGGGATGAAAGTGGTGCTCCAGCCAGCCTTCCGGTGGCCCCTCAAACCGCTCCGGCACCGGCTGCTTCACCTGTAATCCCCGCAGCATCGCGTTGAGATAAGCACTATCCCAGGTAAAGAGGCGGCTTTCGCGGATTTTGTGCCACACCGAACGCGACATCAGCAACGTCCGCTCTACATCCTGGGCTCCCAGCTTCAGCAAGAACTCCTCCCGTTCCGGCTGGTAATCGGTGGAGGCCAAGGCCAGAGATTGCGGCGGATGAGCCTGAGTAAGCTGGGCCATCTTGGCCATGAGTTCGGGGTAAAGCCAAGTGTAGGCAGGGTGAACCGTAAGCTTGGCCACATGAGGTTGCTGCCCGGTGCGATCCAACTTCAAGTTGAAGTAGCCGATGGCGGTTTTGCGTTCGGGCTCATAAACACACACTTCCACCCGCTCCGTCTGGCTAATGGCGCATTTGGCCTGCTCCAAAAGCCAATCCAGTGGGCTAGTGCGAAAATCGTTCACCTCACGGTCGTACACCTGGCGCACAGTGGCCGGCATGGATCCCGTATCCAGTTGGTAGATGGCATAGGCATCCCGGTTGGTCACCGGCACCAGGTTGGGCAATTTGGGCTCGTGCTGGCTGAGAGCTGCCAGAATATCGGCTGGAATCGACCAGTAGGTGATCTGAGCCAAGGGTTGGAAGCCGTTGCGCCGGTAGAGCGCCATTGCCCCTTTGTTGTGGATGTTCACCTCCAGGATCCAGGTGCGAGCTTCCCGAAAGTGCTCCATGCAGTGCTTGAGCAGCCGGGATCCCACCCCCTGTCGCTGGGCAGAGGGCGCCACTGCGATATGATCGACCCGCCAGGTGCTGCGGGAATGGTTGAAGGGAGAAACCTGAATCACCCCCTGAATCTTGCCCTTCAGCTCCGCCACATGCACTGTAAACATGTGCTGGAAGCGATTGGGAAACAGGGTCAGGGTTTTCAGGGGCCCATACCACTGGCGCAACCGCCGCACTTGGCGACGAATATCCACCGAGCGGCTGCTGTACTCTTCATCAAAGGCTTGCGCCAAAATCTCTTCCACAGCCTCCAGATCCCCCAGTTGGGCGGGGCGAATGATCAGCTCAGGGGCACCAATGGGGGCTTCGGCATCCGGGTCAGGTTTTGCTGTGGTGTTGTCCATGCCAATCGCAGGCGGGAGAATATTCAAAGCATAGCTCAGGCTCTCTTGCTTTTTCTAACCGGGAGGATCGTTCTGCAACAAAGCTTGAAAGCCTACAGATCGGCTTTCCCGTTATCGAGAAAGGCTTGGCCGCCAAGAAGGGCGTGAACTCAGCCTCCCGGTAGCTGCCCAACAGTGACGAACGGGAGAGCTGGCCCCCTACCCTGCTGGGGTCAATGCCGGGTCGCTCACGCCCCAGTGTCCAGCAAGGTCAAGTTGCTGAAGGTGAAGCGCTTCTCCACAGGGCCGGTTTCCGTCTCCGTCTGGATACACCGCTCCGAGAGGATGTAGTACTTGCCCACTTTTGTATACAGATCCTCGAATTGGCTGCGCCCGCCCTTTTGCTGGCCCGTTTGGGGATCGTGATAGACGGAATCGTAGCGGTGGGAAAGATAGCCTTCGCCGGTATCGTGGCTGCTGAAGGTGTGGATGGTAACCACCACTCCGTGGATATGCCGATGCACCATGGTAACCTGGTTATCGCGCACGTGGTAGCGATCCCCTTCTGCTTTGCCCCCCACCAGGATCTCCACTGTGCCATCGGGCAGGGTTTGGCCGTAACGGAAGGTGTTGTTCCCATGGGTCTCGTCGAAGCTGCGGCGCACTCGGTGAATGGCAATCTCCCAAAGTTGGTTGTGAATGGCTTTTCGAGCTTCCTCATCTTCTACGCCCGTAACGGTGGCCTTTAGGTCTGCCCCCACTCGCACCTGCCCAACGAATGTGCGCTCCCCATCCCAATAGCTGACCTCGGCGCTGTAGCCTGGGAAAGCGGGATCCCAGGTGTAGCGGTTTTCATAGGCGGCCCGAAACAACTCTTGGGCAGAGACTTGAGTGGCAATCATCGGCTGTCTCCTTCCTGTTTTCCTTGCAAGCACTTCCCCTGAGCATCCATCATACCGCCCCCTGCTGTTGGGCTGCCCCCCAGTTGCCTTCGCTGAGAACCTGCATCTGGTGAACTGGCCTAGCCGCTCCCCTGTCCGCTGCTGCAGGATAGAAGCACAGCCATGGGAACTTCTTCCTCACACCCAATTTGGCTTGCGAGTTTAGCCGCTGCTGTGATCCCCAGAGTATTCTCTGAGAAGGGTTCGCCTATTTTTTGTGGGTGAGGAGGGAGATTGAAAGGTTTTGACAATCGCGTCAGCGGGGCGGATCCCCTAGAGCCTGGCCTGACGCCGCCCCAGACCGGCATGGCAACCGCGCCAGAGATGATGGGGCCAGTGCTGAAAATCATTGGCAAGCAGACCCTGAGTGGCCACATCCCCATTGGCGGGGCAAAAAACTCTGCCTTGGCGCTGATGGCCGGGGCCATCTTGGCTCCTGAGGCCTGTCGAATTCACAACGTGCCGCGTCTGCTGGACATTGAACGCATGGGACAGATCCTGGCCACGCTGGGAGTTAAGGTTTCCCATGTTGGCAATACCCTCGACCTGGATGCCAGCTCCCTGAAAACCTCTCAAGCTCCCTATGAATTGGTCAGCCAGTTGCGGGCCAGCTTTTTCATCATAGGGCCTCTGTTGGCGCGGCTGGGGGTGGCCAGAGTTCCCTTGCCCGGCGGCTGTGCGATCGGGTCTCGTCCTGTGGATCTGCATGTGCGGGGTCTACAAGCCTTGGGGGCGACGGTACAAATCGAGCATGGGGTGGTTCATGCCTATGCCCGTAAATTGTTGGGAACCCGTATTTACCTGGACTATCCCAGCGTCGGTGCCACCGAGACCTTGATGATGGCCGCTACGCTGGCGGATGGAGAAACGGTGATCGAGAACGCCGCCCAAGAGCCGGAGGTGGCGGATCTAGCCCGTTTTTGTCAAGCCATGGGGGCCCGCATTCGCGGTGTCGGCACCAATACGGTTGTGGTGGTAGGGGTGCCCCGCTTGCATGGAACAGAGTACACGGTCATTCCCGACCGCATCGAGGCCAGCACCTATCTCATTGCCGGGGCCATTACCCGCTCTCACCTCACGGTTGGCCCTGTTATTCCCGATCATCTGCGGGCGGTGATCGCCAAGTTGCAAGCGATGGGGCTGCGGGTGGAAGAGGAAGGCCCAAACCGGCTGCGCATTGCCCCGGCTCAACTGAGCTCAGGCTGGCTGTGTCAGGCAACCGATATTCAAACGCTGCCCTATCCCGGTTTCCCCACCGATGTGCAGGCGCCGATCATGGCCTTGGCCGCCTTGAGCGAGGGCAGTTGCACCATTGAGGAGACGGTGTTTGAAAACCGCATGCACCACATTCCCGAGCTGAATCGCATGGGAGCCGATATTCGCCTGAAGAACCGAGTGGCCCTGATCCGAGGGGTGCCGTCCCTTTCCGGCGCTCCGGTGGTGGCTACCGACCTGCGGGCGGGTGCGGCCCTGGTGTTGGCCGGTCTGGCGGCTGAAGGCTGCTCCACGATCCACGGATTGCACTACATCGACCGTGGCTATGAAGCCATTGACGAAAAGCTGCGCAGTGTCGGGGCCAAGGTGTACCGCAGTGAAAGCCCGACAACGCAATTGGGGAAATGAGCCGTTTCACCGCCGTTTGAAGTTTGAAGAAATCGTTGCATCTCTCCCTGCCTATCGCCTGGCCCCAATGCTCGGTGACCGCTTGCCAGGTGAGCTTTCCAGCCGTTTCGCAAGTATCGAGTTGTCTGGTGACTCAACGCAGTCAGGTTGGGTATCGTAGGTCAGAGGTGGTGGGGAGGCAAAGCATGGGGATCCTGACAGGCAGCAAACGACGCTGGATAAGATGGGCTGCCGGTGTGCTGGCAGCGGGAGCAGCTCTGGGTGGGGCCGTCTGGGGCTTCTACACCTCATCCTGGGCAGAAACCGCGGAGGTGGCCTCTGCACCAGAAGACAGGGATCCGACGCAACTGCCCCAAACTTCCACAACGGCCTTTCTGCGGGCCTACGCAGCGCTGCAAGCCGGCCAAGCGCAATCTGCCTTGAAGGATTTGCAAGGGCTGGAAGAGAGCCTGCCGGTTTTGAGGGAAGAGATTTGGAAGCTCAGGGCCCAAGCCTATGAACAGTTGCAGGATAAGGAAACAGCCCAAGGGATCTGGTGGCCCCAGATTTTGCAGGAATATCCCCACAGTCCTGTGGCCGCCTACGCCCTCTGGGGGATGGGCCAGGTGGATCGGCTGCGGCAGCAATTTCCCACCCACCCGCTGACTGGACGTGCCCTCAAGCATTTGCTGGAGCTGGATCCCGACCGCTATGACCTGCTGCGGGATTTGGCCCAACATCACCCGCAAACCCCTGGGCTAACGCCGTTGCTGGATCGCTGGCGGCAGGCTCAAGAGGGATCCCTCACGGCTTCCGACTGGCAGATCCTCGCCGATGCCTACTGGGAGCAACGGGAGTACGGCAAAGCTGCCCGGGCCTATGGGCGTGCCCCCGCCACCTCTCAGAACCTCTACCGCTGGGGCCGCAGCCACCAGATCTCGCGGGAGTTTCCCCAGGCCAAAGCGGCTTACCAAGCGCTGCTGGCACAGTTTCCCGATGGGCCAGAGGCTTCTCTCACCCGCCGCCGTTTGGCGGAACTGAGCGACCTGCCGACGGCGATCGACTTGCTTCGACAGGTGGGAGCCGGCTCAGATAAAGAAGCTCCAGAGGCGTTGCTTAGCCTCAGCCAGCTTTACGATCGCAACGCCAGCCCCCAATCGGCCCAGGCTACTCGGCAAGCCCTTTGGGATCGCTTTCCAGCCAGCGAAGCTGCAGCCAATGCCGCCTGGACAGTGGCCTGGAGCCAAGCACAAGCAGGCAATCTCAGCCAAGCCATCGCCCTGGCCCAACAGATCGGATCTGCTCAGCGGGATACAGAAATGGGGGCACAACTGCTCTACTGGGCGGGCAAATGGCGGGAACAGCAGGGGGATGTGGCTGCAGCTCGGCAGACCTATCGGCAGGTACTGCGGCAGTTTCCCCACACCTACTACGGCTGGCGGTCGGCAGTGCAACTGGGCTGGCCGGTGGGGGATTTCTACAGCGGGCGCAAAAGGGTTGAGGTGGATTTTCAGCCGGTGCGCCAACCGTTGCCAGGGGTCTCTGCAGTTACGCAAACCCTGCATTTGATGGGAGCCAGCCAACTGGCCTGGGAACGCTGGCAGGGCGAAACTCCCGTGCAGCGGGATCCCCGCCAGATGAGCGTTGCCGAGCGCTTTGTTACGGGCATTTTGCGCAACAGCGCCGGAGAGCACCTGCGGGGCATTAACCAGGTGGCTGCTTTGCGCTTTAGCGAAGAGCCGGATCCCTTGCTGGAGACGTTGAGGCAGCGCCAAGATTTCTGGCAGGCCATCTATCCGCTGCACTACTATGCCGGCCCAGACAATTCCTGGAGCGGGGATCCCTACGCCCAACCCGGCTTGGCCCACTGGTCACGGCAATTTAACCTCAATCCCTTGATGGTGGCGGCTTTGATCCGGCAGGAATCCCGCTTTGAGCCAGAGATCGTCTCGGCCTCGGGGGCTTTGGGCTTGATGCAGGTGATGCCCGCTACTGGCCGCTGGATTGCCCAGCAGATCGGCCTGGCCCAGTACAGCCTCACCAACCCCGCCGACAATCTCTACCTGGGATCCTGGTACTTCGACTACACCCACCGCACCTATCAAGACAACACCTTGCTGGCCCTGGCCAGCTACAACGGTGGCCCCGGCAACGTGGCCAGATGGCTGAACCGCTTTGGCTTCGAGGATCCGGATGTGTTTGTGGAGCAGATCCCCTTCCCCGAAACCCGGGGCTATGTGAAGTCCGTGTTTGGCAACTACTGGAACTACTGGCAGCTCTACACCCAGGAGGGGCGCACTCTGGTCAGCCAGCGACTGCATAACCCCTCGTCTTCTTCATGACTTCCGGTTTTGTCGCGGGAGTGCTGCCGTAGAGGGAGTGGGCTTTTTTCCCACAGTATTCTGGGAGAGTTACAGTTATTCCAAGATTTGGCAGTCAAGATTTGACAGTGCCGTTCGCGCCGGCAGGACGGAGTTCTATGGTCTCTGGGTCTGAACAACAGGAGAGCGTTCGCGTTAGCAGCGCGGAGCACTATCGCGTTAGCGGTGCGGAGCACTATCAGGGGGCGGCAGAAAAGCAGACTGCCCGACAGGAATTGGCCGTGGATTTTATTCGCCATGGCATAGCCGAGGAACCCCGGCCAGAAGTCGAGGATGCCTTTCGGGCCCTTACAGACGAAGGTCGCAAGCGCTGCCGCAAGATTGCCCGCCAGCTCAAGAACATGGGCTGGAGGTGGGATCTCCTGCTCACCAGTCCCTTGGTGAGGGCTCGGCAGACGGCTGAGATCTTTTTGGACGAGAACCTGGCCGAAGCTGTGGAGGTGTTTGAGCCGCTGGCTCCGGGGGGCAGTTTTGCTGACCTGGTGCGCTGGCAAGCAGAGCGGGAACCTCTGGCGTCTTTGGCTCTGGTCGGTCACCAGCCGGATCTGAGCCTGTGGGTACAAGCGGCTGTTGGTCTAAACCCGGCCAACGCCCACGCGATCACCCTCAAAAAAGCGGGCCTAGCCCAAGTGCGCTTTGCCGAAGGCCGGATTGACTACCGCCAGGGATCCCTGACTTTGTTGCTCTCCCCCAAGGTGGTGCTGCGCTGAGAAGAAGCTGGCTCATCATGATAAACGCCCAACGAGTCGGCCAGAGGTTGTGCCCCTAGGTTCAGCGCTGAGAGGAGGTCAGCCGCTCTCCCAGCAATTGCACACAATAGGCCGCCAGCCCCAACCCCACCATGGCAAACATGAAGGCAATCAGGGAAACGGAACCGACCAGCAGGTAGCGCACCAGAATGCTGATTCCGCGGGCCAACGATCCAATCTCCACCTCAATTGGCGGCAACTTGGCCAACATCGAGAGCAGCAGTTGAAAGAACCCGTAGCCCAAACTGACGGCGATGGCGGCCCCCAAGAGGGCACTGAAAGGGTTGGGGGATCCCTGGGGCGAGGCGGAAGACATGGGGCAGCACCGGAAAACTCACCTTTATTCTAGGCTGCAGGTACAATGTGGAAGTTTCTTTTCTTTCCGGCAAGCCTAGGGGTTATGGAGAGCGGATCGGGAGTGGGATCCCACTACGAAGTTTTGGGCGTTTCCGTGGCGGCGACGGCGGAGGAGATCAAGTCTGCCTACCGTCGTTTGGTCAAGTATCACCATCCCGATAGCCTGCTGGCCAAAAAAGATCGGGCCACCGCTGAGCGCATCCGCCAGATCAACGCTGCCTACGCGGTGCTCAAAGATCCGCAATCTCGCCGCGACTACGACCGGCAATTGCACTCCAGCCGCACCTCACCCTGCCCTCAGCCGACGGGATCCCCCCGTGAAACCGTCAGCCACGAAGCCATCGCCCGCGCAGCCTGGATCCAACAGGTCTACACCCCCCTAAACCGAGTTTTGGGGCCCCTGCTGTCTTCCCTAGAGCCTCAGTTGCATGCTTTGGCGGCGGATCCCTTTGATCCCAACCTGTTGCAGTCTTTTGCTGACTATCTGGAAGAGTGTGCGCAGAAACTGGCCCAAGCCCAGCAGATCTTTGGCCGCCTCCCCAATCCCAGCAGCCTGGGGGGAGTGGCTTCTCGCCTCTACTACGCCCTCAACCACCTAGAGGACGCTCTAGAGGAGCTGCAGTATTTCCCCCTGAACTTCGACGACCGCCATCTGCACACCGGACAAGAGCTGTTTCGCCGGGCAGGGGGGCTGCGCCTGGAAGCTATGGAAGCTTACGCCAAGAGTTCACCCTAGGCCAGAGCGGGATCCCCCTCTGGGCAGAGCGGGGCGGGGATCATAGGGGATAGGGATGTACTGTACAGAAGGACGGCCTATGGTGGCCTGCGGGTACAAGTCCATCAGGGCATAGATTTGGGGTGGCAACTCGGTAGAAATGGGCAGGCCCAACCTTTGGGCTTCTTCGGCGGTGATGGGGTAGTCGTGGGTAACTTGTCCACTGGTTAGGTACTGGATGAGGGGCTCGATGCGTTCGGGGGCAATTTTGCGCTTGGGCACATCGTCCTTCAGGAGATCCCGCACGAAGTTCTGTACCTGTTGCATCGCTTTGCGGGCCAGATCTGCCAGGATCAAGGTTTGGTCATCGATTTCGGCAATGGGTTTATCCGCCACCACCTGCAGAATACTGGCGGCAGCATACCCCCCCAACTGTGGATCCACCGGCCCCAGGACTGCATTGGCATCCATGACGATTTCGTCGGCGGCCAGGGCCAGCATTGTCCCCCCCGACATGGCGTAGTGGGGCACAAACACTGTCACTTTGGCCGGATGGCGGATCAAGGCGCGGGCAATTTGCTCCGTGGCCAGCACCAGGCCACCGGGGGTATGCAAAATCAAATCAATCGGGGTATTGGGTGGGGTAAGGCGAATTGCCCTCAACACCTGTTCGGAGTCCTCGATGCTGATGTAGCGGGAAACCGGGATCCCCAAAAAACTAATCGACTCCTGGCGGTGAATGAGCAGAATCACCCGGCTGCCCCGCTTTTGCTCCAACTCCCGAATGGCCATCAAGCGCCGGAACTCTTGGGCACGACGGTTCAGCAGAGGTTGCAAAGAGCTGAAGATCAGGAAAATCCAGAACAGGCTGCCCCAGTCCACTTTCGCACCTCAAGTGGGATCCCTTTGCTTCCAGGATAGGGGATAGCAAACCTTTGGTGATCTCTGGGCCTCACGAGTTGGGTTCAGACGCCGCGAAAAAGCGATCCAAAGCCTGCAGCAAATCCGGTACGGAAGCTTGGTCAATCCAGGATCGAATATAAGCCTGCTGCTCCGCCAAGTTTTCAATGCGGCCCAACTTTTGCATGGCCAAGTAGCGGGTTTCTGCCACGGCGCGATTGGTTTGCAAGTCCAGCCGCTGCTCCGGGGTCAGCGGATACTCTGTTTGGGCCAACAGGTGATCGGCCACCATCATGAACAGCAGAGGCCCCGCCAATTCCACCTGGGGCTCGGCTTCTGGCTCAGAATCAGCAGCAGCGAGATCTTGGAGATCTTGAAGGAGATCCTGCCCCAGTTGCAGCAGCTCCTCTGCTGAAGCCGCCCGCAGCACCGTCTCGGCAGCAGCCTGCAGCGGCTCTGGGGAAACCCTGTGGTGGATGGCCAATTCCGCCAGAGCCTGTTCCCATTGATCCCGTTGGGCTTGCACCACAGCCCGCTCTTCTGGGGAAAAGTCCAACCGCTCCAGCACCACCTCCAGAGCCACAGCCCCCACCAACAGGGGGGGAAAGCGCAGCACCGTAGAGGCAGATCCCGCCTGCTCCAAAAAGGTTTCCAAATCCGGGCCGGATCCCCTGTCCAGCAAGTCCTGCAAGTAGGCCAGCACCTCTTGGGGCGAGGTCAACCTGAGGATCCCTCGCACCTGTGCCCGCAAGTCTGCGGGGATCCCAAGGAGCTGCACCTGGGCTTCGGCCCGCGCCTGCGCTTCTGCGATCAACTCCGGCAAATCTGCCGTTGCCCGACCGGCCTGCAGCAAAACCTGGCTAGAGTCCTGCAACAGGCTGGCCGCTTCCACAAACAGCAGCACCTGCGGGACTTGCAGCGTTGGCCAAACCATGCTAGCCAAGCTGTGGATCCGCAGGGGATCCCTCCGATTCTGGATTGGCTGGCGCAGCGGGGTGAGCTGAAGTGGGCTTGTGCCAGTGCAGACCGATCAGAGCATCGTACAAAAAGCCCCAAAACTCTCCCTTCTCCCAGATCCCCAGCGTTTGCTGGCAGTTGCGCGCGTCCAGCTCAGGTTTGGCTGCCCAGTAGGCTGCTTGGTATTTGTACCAGGGAACAGAAGGCCAGAGATGGTGGATCAGGTGATAGTTTTGCCCCAACAGCAGAATGTTGGTCAGCCATCCGGGATAGACGCGGGCATTGTACCACCGCTCTTGGGATTGAAAAGGGCGATGGGGCAGGTAGTCAAAAAACAAGCCCAGCAAGAACCCCATGATAAAGGCAGGGGGTAGCCAATAGTTCATGATGTAGTCGGTGTAGCCGAAGTAGCTGGCCAGACCAAAGGTCAGGATAACCACCAGCCGACTCAAGCCCCACTCCAGCAGATCCCAGCGACCTTTCCGCCAGAGCTGCCGCTTAAAGAAAAACACCTCATGGTAGAAAAACCGCGGCGCGATCAGCCACAGCGGCCCTCCCGTTGAGACATAGTGATCGGGATCGTCTTCAGGATGGTTGACGTGGGCGTGGTGCTGCATGTGTACCCGCTTAAAGACGGGATAGACAAAACCCTGCAACAGGGCAGAGCCGTGTCCGAGTGCCTCGTTCAGAAAGCGGTTGCGGTGGGCCGAGCCATGGGAAGCATCGTGAATCACCGTGCCCAGAACATAGAGGGCCACAAAATTGAGCCAGAACACCATCCATTTGGGCCAGTGCCAAAAGGCGTACCCGCCAAAGCAAGAGGCCGAAAGCACCACCGCAGCCAAAAACATCAGCAAGGTGGGATTCCAAAATTCCGAGGGTGGCCCCAACAGCTCACGAGGCAATGCGAAAGGTTTTTGGGCTGGTTCAGCAGTAGCAGCAACAGTCATCGGCAGCCATCCTTAGGTGCGCACAGTGCAGACAGAGAGGATGGGTCGAGGCAGCGCGTCCCAGTCATCACACCGAAAAGAGATCGAAGAGATAAGTTTGTTAACTTTCGTTAGTATACGGCAGAGACCTGCCCAGCTTCTCAGCCCAAGCCTTATTTTCCTCACAACCCCAGCCATGGGGGCACCTTCCTCTCCTGGCCAAGGATTCCTGAAGGATCCCGGCAACGGCAAACTGCCCCTGAAGCCAGAGAAAAGCCGTAGTGTGAGGTTTTGTTGCAATTCATGTGCAGATTGCGAGGGGATCCCAGCAGGAGGGGTAATCTAAGGGTCGGTTAACCTGAGCTGAGGATGGAAACCATGATGCCTGTTGTTGCGCTGTTGGCTCTGACCGCTCAAACCAGCCCCTGGTCCCCCCTGAACGCCGTGATCATTCTGCTCTGCACAGGGCTGGCTTACTTGAGCTTCAAATCCTCCTCTGGAGTGGCCTCAGAGACTGGGCCGGTACTGGGAATGACCTGGCCAGAAGTCATCGGGGTTGCCAGCTTTGGCCATTTGTTGGGAGTGGGGGTCGTTTTGGGCCTCTCTAACATTGGCGTTCTCTAGGTCGCCACTTCCTTTACATTTCTTGAACTTAGTCCGGATCCCTGCTGGATGATGTTAAGCTCTGTTTTAATTCTGAAAGAAGCAGTTTCTTCAGCCGCATTTTCCCCTGAGGTTTGTTGCTATGTCAGCGATGGTGCTCCTGGCCAGTTTGCCGGAAGGCTATGAATTGTTTGACCCGCTGATCGACATTTTGCCGATCATCCCTGTTCTGTTTTTCCTGCTGGCTTTTGTCTGGCAAGCGGCAGTGGGCTTTAAGTAAAGCCATTGCTTTTACTGAGGTCGCAAAGGTCTCAAAGGCCTGGGTGGTCTGGAGAAAACTCAAGCAAACCTAAAGGGCTTCCCCCAGCTTATCTCCCAAGTTGGGGGCTCTTTGCTTTGCCCATTTATGGTCATTTCGATTCAAACTAGGACACTGCACCCACGCCTAAAACGTTAAATGCACCGTGCCAGAAGGCCTTTCAAGGACTCCGTCCCGCTAGCGCGAACAGTAGCTCAGGTGTCTTGCCCTGAACTGGAACGACTGTAAACGACTATAAAAACAACAAGCCGTCTCGCCACTGTCCACATGACTCCCAAAGGTGGGCCAGGGATCCGGCGCTAGGGTTCGCGGTCGAGGACACCGGTAATCCAGAGAACCCCTGCCAAGCAGACAAAGTGGGCAAACGTCACGTTGATGTTGGCGGCCAGCAGCAGCACTCCTGTCACCTGGTTGGCCTGGGTGCGGGAAAACATGCGCGCCAACAGCTCGCCCACTTGGGCTTCCATACCAATCAAAGCAAGGAAGGCCCCAATGAGGCTGACATAGGTGACCAACTGCAACTGCTTGGGCAAATCCAATTGGCTTAGGGCATCAGCAGAAGCTGAGCGGCGCTCCGCGTGGAGCAAGTAGCGCCAGTTGAAAAATAGACCGGCTGCCAGGGTGAGCAATGTAAACAAGGTGAACCAGAAGGCGATGACAGCCCCCAGCGAGTCATCTCGATAGACGGTATTTTGGCCGATTAAAAAGCCAAACCACAGCAGCAGCGCCGTCGCCCCCAAGATTGCCTGGAACCAAAACCCAAAGCGACGAGTCATGCGCAAGCGAGACTTCATCCGCTCGATAGCCGCCCGTACTGACGGCGACATGGGCTCGTTCATCTTTTTCCCCCGCTCGCCTGGATGAACACCAACGTTCGCTTCCAGCCTATCTTCATTCTCCGGCCCCAGTCACCAAATTTTCGGGCTGGAGGCCCGCACCATAGCCGCAGGCTTGGTGTCGGGAGGAAAGCCCTCCTCCATATAGGTTTGCTGGTCAAAAGTCTGGATAAACTACAATAAGCCCATGAGCCAGACTATCTCTGTACGTTGCAAGCTGATAGTCCCTGTAGAGTTGCGTCAAGAAATTGACCGCACTTTGCAGGGCTTTGCGAATGCTTGCAACCAGATTCTCGACACCGCCAAACAAAAGAACTGCTGGAACACCGCCAAGCTGCACCACTTGGTCTATCGGCCGGTAAGGGCAGCAACGGGGCTGAAGGCCAACCACGTCTGTCAGGCGCTCCGTCGGGTGATTAGCAATGCCAAGGCGGTGAAGCAAGTCCACAAGTTCCGCCCCACCAGTCTGACTTTGGACGCGCGTACTTTTAAGTACCGAGAGTCCGACCAGGCCGTGGGCGTGACCCTGATGAGCGGACGGGTTTGGCTCAAGCTCAAGATCGGTGGTTACCAGATAGCGCTTCTGCGAGGCCAGGAGCCAACAAGTGCAACCCTGTCCAAGACCAAGCAAGGGGACTACTACATCAACATCGCTGTTGAGCTGGACACTCCCCCGACTGGCAAAACTCCAAAGGTAATCGGAGTTGACTTGGGCAGGCGGGATATCGCCACCGCTAGCAATGGACGCTCTTGGAGTGGAGAACACATCCAGGCCGTCCGTGACCGGTTCAGCCGTGTACGCGCCAAGGTTCAATCCAAACGCACTCGCAGCTCTAGGAGGCTGTTGAGAAGGCTCTCTGGGAGAGAACGGCGCTACCAGACATGGCTGAACCACAACATCAGCAAAACCTTGGTCAGAGATGCCCAGGCTATTGGTGCGGCACTGGCTTTTGAAGACTTGACAGGCATCAGAGATTGCTTGAATCAGAAGCCTCGGAGCAAGACTGAGCGGCGCAGGACTAACAACTGGGCGTTCTACCAGCTCAGGATGTTTGTAGCCTACAAGGCTGCCATTGCTGGAGTGCCTGTGGTGCTGGTGCCGCCTGCCTACACCAGCCAGACCTGCCATAAATGCCTGCACATCCACCCTGAGCGGGGTAAGTCCTACCGCAATGGTAAGTCGTTCAAGTGTGGACACTGCGGGTGGGAAGGGGATGCTGACTATAACGCTGCTCAAGTGATCTCTCTTCTTGGGGCGACTGTAAACTCGCCTGAAATTCCGAAACTTAGCTGCCCCCTGGGGCCGCTGGGGATTGGGATAAAGCCCGCACTCTGCGCGTAGCGCGGGTGTCGGGTAGTTTACTTTTATCGGACTGGCGGTCGGGGATCCTCGCTTTGCAGGCGGAGAATTTCGGCCTCAATGCGCTGTTGCAAAGCTTTGCCCTCTTCGGAGCGGATCAAGAGTGTAATGCGGTTGTAGTCGGGCACAGTCATACCGTGGCGAGTGATGATCTCGGTCGCGGTGCGGATGAATTCTCGCCGGATTTGATCTTTGCTGGCTGGGTCGTTTGTGGCTTGGGAGCGCTTTTGGGCCTCTTGCCGGTGGGGCTCCATCTCCAAGACGATACGGGCGTACATTGTTACCTGCTCATCGCTCAACACCACAGAGGTGGTGGGGGTTTGAGCCACGGCCAGAGAGACACTGAGCACAGGGATCCAAGTGCAAACCCAGATCAAACCCACCAGCCCTTTTTGGACCACGCTTTGGATTGGAAATGCCGTCCACCGTCTCCGACTTGCTTTGCCTGACACCGCTGATGTCTCCCCACCCGCCAACTGTTGCTCAGGTTGCCTAGAGTTTTTGTGAGCTTTCGGCCCCACGCCGGTTCAACACTCTGATGAACCCCGCGGGCTTCGATCCTATCTGCTCCTCTCTGTGAAAGCCCAGGGCGTCGTCCACGCTGACAACTGAGCTTGCTTTTCCATTTGACCGAAAACTGGTCTTTAGGTTCCAGTTCCAGTCCCTTTCCAGCCTATCTGACACCCAGAAGGGAGTGGCCTCTGGGATAATGGGGATGAATTGTTGGTTATTGCCCCTATGCATTTGGAACGTCGCCCGGTTTTCCCGTTTACGGCCATCGTCGGCCAAGAGGAGATGAAATTGGCCTTGCTCCTCAACGTGATCGACCCGCGCATTGGCGGGGTGCTGATCATGGGGGATCGCGGCACGGGCAAGTCCACCACCATTCGCGCTTTGGCCGACCTGCTGCCCCAGATCGAGGTGGTGAAAGGGGATCCCTTCAACAGCCACCCGCGGCAGCGGGACTTGATGAGCGATCAAGTGTGGGAGCGCCTGCAGGCGGGAGAAACGCTGGAAAGCACTTGGATCCAGGTGCCGATGGTGGATCTGCCCTTGGGGGCAACAGAAGACCGAGTGTGTGGCACTCTCGACATTGAGCGGGCCTTAGCTCAGGGGGTGAAGGCTTTTGAGCCGGGGCTGTTGGCCAAGGCCAATCGAGGCATCCTTTACGTGGATGAAGTCAACTTGCTGGATGACCACTTGGTGGATGTGTTGCTGGATGCGGCGGCCTCAGGCTGGAACACCGTGGAACGGGAGGGCATTTCCATTCGTCATCCGGCTCGGTTTGTGCTGGTGGGATCCGGCAACCCGGAAGAGGGGGAATTGCGGCCTCAACTGCTGGATCGCTTTGGCATGTTTGTCCAGATCGAAACGGTGCGAGATGCCGCCCTGCGGGTGCGGATCGTGGAGGAGCGCAGCCAGTTCGACGCCGATCCCCAGGCTTTTTTGGCCAAGTATGCCGATTCCCAGCAGCGCCTGCGGGAGCGCATCGAAAAAGCCCAACATCTTTTGCCCAACGTGGCAGTGGATCCCGATTTGCGCTTGAAGATCTCCGGAGTATGTGCGGCTTTGGAGGTGGATGGGCTGCGCGGAGACATTGTAACCAACCGGGCTGCCAAAGCCCTGGCAGCTCTAGAGGGGCGCAGTGAGGTCACCGTCGCCGATATCCGTCGGGTGATCAGCCTGTGTTTGCGTCACCGCCTGCGCAAGGATCCCTTGGAAACCATCGACTCCGGCTACAAGGTGGAAAAAGCCTTCAGCGAAGTGTTCCAGGTGAGCTTGGAGAGCGCCGCCTAGCCCTCACCCCCCAGCCCCTCTCCCAGGGGGAGAGGGGAGTAGGGTGGCTGCTAGCTTGTCGGCAATGGCGGCAATCCAGGTTTGCTCCTGCCGGCTGAAGCTGCGTGGGGTATCGCTCCCCAAAATCAAGCACCCTCGCTGGCCGATGGGCTGGCACAGCACGGCCTGGGATCCGGGAGGCAACAGGCCATCGAACTCGGCGCGGGCCGGGAACAGCTTGAGATCCACCAAATACACGGGCCGCCCCGTCTGCAAGACCCGCTGTAAAACGCTCTTGGGCTGAATGGAGGGCATCTGGCCGGGGGTGGCTAGGATCCCCCGTTGCAGGAGGGTTCGCCCACCCACCCAGATCACCACGGTGCGGGCGGCAGTGGTGCTGAGCAGGGTATGGGAGGCCCAAGCCAGCTCCAGTTTCTCGCTTTCGGAAAGATCGGGATGCCAATCACAGCCGGGGATCCCCTGCAGGGGGGCCGTTTGGGGTGGAAGAGGCTGGATCTGCTGCCACAGCAGGCCGGTCAGGATCAAAACGGCGCTGAGGAGGATCCCCAAGGCATCTGAACGGGACTGGCTGGTAAGCAATTCCGGCGTAAAGGCCAGTCGATTAATAACCAAAAGGACGCTGCCCAAAAGGCCGGTCACCAGAGGCAGCCGCCTCACCCAGCGATTGGGATCCCTGGGGGCTGGAGTGGGTTCAACCGTCAAGGCAGGCTAGGCATAACCTAGAGGAAGTAACGGGAGAGAAGGGAGAAGCTCTTTCCTCTCTGCTCCCTTGAAGATTAAAGAACTGAAGTTCAGTATAAAGCCAACTCAGAGACGGCTCCAAATGCCAAGGCGCTCCTGCTGGGCTTTTTCTTGTAGGCCACCGTAGTAGCTGTCGTACTTGATGTTGTGGCTGTAGGGGATGATGCGGGCCAGGCCATTGCGCACCAACATGGCGTTCATCTGATGGCCTTCTAGCCAGACATAAGCCTCCACCAAGCCCGTGGCATCTGCGTTGCGCAGCAGCTTATCCCCTTCCAGCTTGACGGTGCGGTAGAGGATGCGCTCTCGCATCAGTTCAATAGCTTGCTGGTAAAAGGGGTTTTCTCCCGGTCTGAGGCCCTCGATCCCGGCCAACCGGATTAGGCGCATCTTCTGTTCCCCTTCGATTTGCACCACTAGGGTGTCGCCGTTGACCACCCGCACCACAACCGCATCTGGGTAGCGATCGAAGCGGTGGTTGTCGAAGTAGAACGGGGTATCGGGAACGACCCGGGGCTCTCCAAACCCGTGGCTGGGAAGGACGGGTATGGCCAGAAGCAATCCCAATGCAGCAGAGCCGAGAGCAATACGCTGGAACATGACCTTAATCCCCCACTTTGGACGCAGCCCCCTCTTCTTTTCCCGCCGGGGAGTTTCCGGTGGCAACGCTCAAAGTGTAATGGTAGCGGCAACTCTCCAGAAAACAATCCCACCGCAGATTTGAATTGGCCAGCAGTAGATCCGCCGTTGGTTGGGTTGCCCAAGGCTCCCAGGCGACTGAGCCATTCCTGCTCGCTTTTCTTCAGCTAGAAATCGCAGGAGCCCCGCACTGTACCCGTAGGGTCAGTGCCGGGAGGAATGCGCTTTGATGAAGTACAATGAACTTATGAGCCAAGTCCTGACCGTCTCCTGTAAGCTCAAGGCATCCCAGTCGCAAGCCGCCAAATTGGACGCGACGATGGAGGCTTTTGGCCAAGCCTTGAACTGGGTCAACCAGAACACGCCGGAGAAGATCGTCAACGCGGTCAAACTGCAATCCCTTTGCTACTACGAGATTCGAGCCCGGTTCGGCTTGTCCAGTAACTTGGCTCAACAGGTGTGCAGACGGGTGGCAGGCGCTCGCAAAGTGGCGAGACAGCACAACCGTCCGGTTAAAGAGTTCAAGCGTAGGTTCGTTACCTACGACGCACGTATCTTTTCATTCCGCGAGAAAGACTGGACGGTGTCGCTGACCACGGTGGAAGGGAGAGAACGCTTTGAGCTAGCCATTGGTAACTACCAGAGGGGAATGCTGGCTGGCTCTAACCCCAAATCGGCCACCCTAGTCCAGCGGAAGGATGGCTCCTACTACATCCAGATTTGCGTAGAGAAAAAACCACCCAAGCAACAAGATACCGACAAGGTGATCGGGGTGGACTTTGGAAGGACAGATATTGCCCATACGTCAGACGGGGACAACTGGAATGGACAGCAGTTGAACAGAGTCCGAGACCACTACTCCCGGTTGAGGGCGGTACTCCAACGCAAAGCCAGTAAGGGCACACGCAGTTCGCGGCGCAGATGCAGAGAACTGTTGCAACGGCTGGCTGGCAAGGAGAGACGCTTTCAAGTGTGGGTCAATCATCGCATCTCCAAAGCTATTGTCTCTAGGGCAAAAGCTACCAACAGCGCTATCGCCCTGGAAGACCTGACAGGGATCCGGGAAAGGGTCAATCAACAGCCACGCAGCAAAGCCGAGCGGCGTAGGACCAACAGTTGGGCGTTCTACCAACTACGTCAGTTTCTGGAATACAAGGCGAGGGTTGCAGGGGTTTCTCTGATTCTTGTGCCGCCCGCCTACACGTCGCAGACCTGCCACAAGTGTTTGCATATCCATCCCGATCCTGCGCAATCCTATCGCACTGGGAAGCAGTTTAAGTGTGGACACTGTGGATGGGAAGGGGATGCGGATTTGAATGGTGCGAATGTGATTGCGCTCTTGGGGGCTGTCGTAAACCAGCCTAGAGGTCCGGGCTTGTTTTGTTCTCTGGTAGAGCAGAACAGGCTCAGGGCTACTGAAAGCCCGCTCCGTACCGCTTAGCGGTCGGAGCCGGGTAGTTTACAAGACAGAGCAAGGGGGCGATTGAGTCCCTTTGGTCACACTCAAGGCTCATATCCATGCTGGCTTACAAGCTGAGGCAGTTTTGAGGGACGCTCTGTAGCTGCTGTCAACCTGCCGTGAACCTAGGACCGCTGAGATAAACGATGATAAAAACAGCAGCTGCTGTTAACCCTCCGGAGTTCGAAGCCTAGGGATCCCCTCCATGACTTCCCAGATTCAGCCCTGCACACGCGAACAGATCTTGAATGGAATGGGCATCACCACCCTGTTTTCGGCTCTCATTGTGGGTCTCTGGATCTGGCTGGGATCCTCCTTTCCCGTGCCGTTTCGCTGGGATCCCCTAGCCTTGGCGTGGGGGGCAGGGCTGGGACTGGGGGTGGCTCTGCTCAGCGGCGGGGTTTACCGGCTCTGGCCAGCCTATCGTCGGGCAGCCACTGCCTACTTACACTGGGTGGCGGATCCCTTGCAGTGGGGAGACATCCTTTGGGTGGGCCTGCTGCCGGGCTGGAGCGAGGAATGGCTGTTTCGCGGCGTGTTGATGTCCCTGCTGGTGGCCAGCCCCTTAGGGTGGACAGGCGGGATCCTGCTGAGCGGCCTCTTGTTTGGCGCCTTGCATTGGCTGGGATGGCAAGGCTGGCCTTATGCCGTCTGGGCCGGTGGGGTTGGTATCCTCATGGGGATTGGCTTGTGGCTGTCGGGAAACCTGTTGGTCACCATTGTCGCCCACACCCTTGTCAACTGGATTGGGGTTTGTGCCTGGAAATGCTTTTTCTCTCAAGCGGAGCCCTGAAGGCCCTCTCCCCCTGTGGGAAAGAAGTTGAGGGTGGTCGGTAAGCAGCGCAGAACCTCAGGGAAGTCCCCCAAATTGAGGTGACCGTAACTTATGGTCGCTTCAGGTTAGGGTGAGATACCTAGGCTATTGAGAAAAGCCTTTGGTCGCATGTATTATTGCTCCGCAATGCTGACACGACGACGCGACCAACGTTTTGGGTGTGAGCGCATTGTCCTGGTTTGAATTGAAATGACCGTATTTGTCGATGCCTTCTCGTCAATGCCAATCCGAGACCTCTTGCAATTTCCAGTTTTGGGATCCTTCTCGTGGCTGCGCGTGGGGCGATCTTTGCTGCTCGTCGGGCTGGTGGTGTACGGCTACCTGCTCTGGCTGGGCTGGTTTCAATCGGAGCGAATGATCTTTTTGCCTCGTCCCGCCAGCTATCGAGATGGGGACGCCATTCTCAAGCTCACGACCTCTGATGGGCTGCAGATTTCAGCGGTATATCTGCCCAATCCGGCTGCTGCTTATACCCTCCTCTATAGCCATGGCAACGCTGAAGACTTGGGGGATATCCTGCCCCGCTTGGTGCACCTGCAGCAGGCTGGGTTTGCCGTCTTGGCCTACGACTACCGCGGTTACGGCACCAGCGAAGGGATCCCTTCCGAGGCCGGCGCTTACAAAGATATCGAGGCCGCTTACACTTACCTAGTTGCCCAAGGGATCCTGCCGGAGCAGATTTTGGTTTATGGGCGCTCGGTGGGGGGTGGGCCATCGGTTTATTTGGCAGCCCAAAAGCCGGTGGGGGGCGTGATCCTGGAATCCACCTTCGTCACAGCCTTTCGCGTCTTAACCCGCATCCCGCTGCTGCCCTTCGATCGCTTCGATAACCTCAGCCGCATTGCCAAGATCGATTGCCCGCTGCTGATTTTGCACGGTACCCAGGATCGTCTAATCCCCTTCTGGCATGCTGAAGCCCTTTACCAAGCAGCACGGGATCCCAAACGCTTGGTGCCTATCGAAGGAGCCGATCACAACAACTTGCTGCAGGTGGCCGGAGAGCGCTATGTCCCCATCCTGCACCAATTCGTGGCCGAGCTGGTGGATCCCCATGTCGTCTTCCCTCAGTAGCGGCTTGGGTGAGGACAATCTTAAAATCACCTGCAATCCGCTCGGAAAAGTGGAGTTATGTGGCAAGATCGGGAGGGATCGGGTCGAAGGATCCGGATCCCTGTCTCACCGGATTGAACCCTTTTACGGAGGATCAAGAGCGTATGTCTCTCCGACTTGGCGATACTGCTCCCAATTTCACGCAAAAGTCTACCCACGGCGAAATCGATTTCTACTCTTGGGCCGGGGATAGCTGGGTGGTGTTGTTCTCTCACCCCGCCGACTACACGCCGGTCTGCACCACGGAGCTAGGCACTGTTGCGAAGCTGATGCCCGAATTTGAAAAGCGGGGTGTGAAGGTGATCGCCCTCAGTGTGGACGATGTGGAGTCCCACGTGGGCTGGGTGAAAGACATCGAGGAAACCCAGAACGCCACTTTGACCTATCCCATCTTGGCGGATGCAGACCGCAAGGTTTCTCAGCTCTACGACATGTTGGATCAAACCAACATCAACCAAGAAGGGCTGCCCCTGACGGTGCGCTCGGTGTTCATCATCGATCCCAACAAGAAGATCCGCCTCATTCTTACCTACCCGGCCAGCACAGGCCGCAACTTCGACGAGCTCCTGCGGGTGATCGATGCCCTGCAGTTGACGGATAAGTATAACGTTGTCACTCCCGCCGACTGGAAAGACGGTGACGATGTCATCATTCCGCCTTCGCTGAAAGATCCGGAAGTGCTGAAAGAGAAGTTCCCAAAAGGCTACAAGGAAATTAAGCCCTATTTGCGGGTCGCCCCTCAGCCCAACAAGTAGAAGTCTCAGCAATCGAACCTACTTTCGGCTGATCCCTTCTCTGCCGAAGCTGCGCTCCCCTCGATTTGGATCCCCGACCAGGGGATCCTTTTTTATTTCAAGCCAGATTGAGACACTTTCCCTTTGGGAGAGAGGAGTTAGGGATCCCTCATTTTGCAGTTGGGGAAAGTTTATTCTTCAAAGTTTATTCTTCGGGGAAAGAAGCCGCCTCTGTTGCTTTTTTGGCCAGCTCATCTACCATGAAGTAGCGATGAAACTTATCGGTCACCCGCAACCAGGGGGAACGGCTGCCTTCTTTGCGATAGCGGGTAACGAAGCCTTTTTCTACCAGCTCTGCCACGTGCTGATAAGCACCTTGGCCGCGCAACTCCACCAACTCCGCCTGCGAGAGCGGGCCACGCAGAATGATTGTAGCCAGGGTACGGGTAGCACCCACCCCAATTTCAGGGGGTAAAAGCTGGTTGGCCAGCTCCAAAAACGGCTCCCGCAACTGCAGGGCAAACCCCTCCTCCACCTGTAAGACCTCCAAGGCAGAATCTCGATGGGCATAGTCTTCCATTAATTCCAGCAGCGCATCGTAGGCTTCGTCGCGACTGCAATGGGCCAACTGGGCCAGGGCGGATAGCTCCAGGGGCTGCCCTTTTAAGTAGAGGATCGCTTCGATCTGATTTTTCAGGGCCAAGACACGCTCCCTCTGACCTTGCCTTTCCGCCAACAAGGGATCCGAAATCGACGTAAGACGACGCGGGGCCATTGCAACAAGGGATCCGCTCAACTTGCTCCGTAGCATAGCAGCAGTTCTAGGCTGAGGGATCCCTTGGCCAAGCGGGCCGGATCCATCCTCGCCTTCGAGCTAGAACCCTACCCCTGATGCCACCACCATCACCACCACCGCTGCAAAGATAATCAAAGCGTAAAACTGGGCCTTGCCGCTCTCCAGGTATTTCATCGCCTCGCCGCTCACCATGGTCACCAAGCCCGTCAGGTTGACCACACCATCCACGATGCGGCTGTCCACCTCCAGCGCCTCCCGTGCCACGAAGCGGGTGCCCTGCACAAAGACTCGCTCATAGAGGTCGTCAATGTACCACTTGTTGAGGGAGAAGTAGTAGAGCGGTTGCAGGCTTTGGGGGAAGGTGCCCGGGTCGATGCGCTTTTGCCAGTAGATCAAGCTGGCCAAGGTGATGCCGATCAGCCCAATGCCCACGGAGCTACCCGCCATGATTAGAAACTCTGCCCAATCGAAATGGCCCGCCAGCACCTCCTGCCACTCTGCTGCCACCAGCGGCAAAATCGAGCCTGCCTCTGCCACAGACTCAGTCGGTGGGTGGATGAAAGCTTCAAAGAAGTTGGCAAAAGGGGTACCCACCAGGCCAATCAGCACAGAAGGGACGGCCAGAGCCAACAGCGGGAAGGTCATCGACCAAGGGGACTCATGGGGCTCTGAGGCATGGGCATCTCCGTCGTGCAGGTTTTCGTGGGCTTCAGGATGGCTGCTGGGCTGGGGTTTTTCTTGAATGTTCATGGCTCCAGGGCCAAAGGCCGGTTGTTTCCCCGCAAAAACGTAGGCAAAAGCTGGCACAGGACGGCCCTGGCTGATGGCCACCTCCTGCCGCAGTCTCAGGTTGGTGCCGCGAAACTCCCCTTCAAAGGTGAGGAAATAGATGCGAAACATGTAGAAGGCAGTGATGCCGGCGGTGAGGAAGCCCACCCCCCACAGAGCTGGGTTCCGTTCGAAAACAGCGCCCAAGATCTCGTCTTTAGACCAAAAGCCGGCGAAGGGCGGGATCCCACAAATGGCCAACGTGCCGATCAAAAACGTGATGGCCGTAACCGGCATGTATTTGCGCAACCCCCCCATCAGGCGCATATCTTGGGCCAAAACCGGGTCATGGCCGACCACCGCTTCCATGCCGTGGATAACTGAGCCAGAGCACAAAAAGAGCATCGCCTTAAAGTAGGCGTGGGTCATCAGGTGAAACAGGCCCGCCCCATAGGCGCCGCACCCCATGGCCATGACCATGTAGCCCAGCTGGGAAATGGTGGAGTAGGCCAAGCCTTTTTTGATGTCGTTTTGGGTGATGGCAATGGTGGCCCCCAAGAAGGCTGTGCCCGCCCCTGTCCAGGCGATGATGTCCATGGCCGCCGGGATCCCTTCCAGCACCGGGAACATGCGGGCCAAGAGGAATACCCCAGCCGCCACCATCGTGGCTGCGTGGATGAGAGCCGAGATAGGCGTGGGACCTTCCATAGCATCCGGCAACCACACATGCAGCGGGAACTGGGCCGACTTGGCCACCGGCCCCAAGAACACCAACACCGCAAACAGGGCAATCAAGCTGCTGCTCACCGCTCCGGCAGCCAACATCTCCTGCAAGTTGCGCCCGATCTCGTCAAACGCGAAGGTACCGGAAATCCAGTAAAAACCTAAGATGCCCAACAGCAGGCCGAAATCTCCCACCCGGTTGACCACAAACGCCTTTTGCGCTGCTTCTGCCGCTGCCTGCCGGTCGTGCCAAAAGCCAATGAGCAGGTAGGAGCACATCCCCACCAGCTCCCAGAAGATGTAGATCTGCACCAGGTTGGGGCTGACCACCAAGCCCAGCATCGAGGAGCTAAATAAGCTCAGGTAGGCGTAGAAACGCACATAGCCGGGATCGTGGGCCATGTAGCCATCGGAGTAGATCTGCACCAGAAAGGCCACCGTGGTCACCACCACCAGCATCATGGCGCTCAGGTGATCCACGACAAAGCCCATATCCACCGAGAAGGATCCCGCCTGGGCCCAGGTGATGGTTCTGAGGACGGCTTCGTGCCCCTGCACCTGGCTGACCAAAAGGGCAAAGGCATGAACCATCGCCGTCCCGGTCGCGAACACGCTCAAAAAGGCAGCCAAAGAGCGGTTGGCCCTTGTCCAGGCGTTGAACATCAGGATACCTAAGCCGAGGAGAAAGGCTGCCACCAAAGGATAGACGGGGATCAACCAGGCGTACGTGTAGATGAATTCCATGGGAAATGCTTCTGAATGCGTCCTCTCACAGCAACGAACCTGCTCTGCTAGCCCTGCAATTGGCCGGTGGGAGTGTCTGGTGGGCTGGCATTTGCTCAACTGCTTCTGCCATTGTAAACTTTTGCGACAGAGTGCGGAGCCGGATCCCGAGCATCAAGTCCATCACAGCAGAGGCTTTTCCCAGAGATCAATCGGGATCCCCGCAGCTAAATCTGTAAATATCCTAAAGAATCGGCTCTGAGCCCAAGCTGACGGTCGCAAGCCAAAAGATGACAGGGATCCCTTGCGAGCGCTACAACAAAGGCTAGATTTACTGGCGGTCTGGAGAAGCTGCCCATGAGCTTGAACCTGGTGACCTTGGTGGGGCGAGCCGGCATGGATCCGGAGGTGCGCTACTTTGAGTCAGGCAAGGTGGTCTGTACTTTTAGCTTGGCGGTCAACCGATTCCGCAAAGGGGAAGACAAGCCCGATTGGTTCAGCCTAGAGTTGTGGGGCCGCACTGCCGAGGTGGCGGGAGAGTATGTGCGCAAAGGCAGCCTCATCGGGGTAACGGGCAGCCTCAAGTTCAATCGCTGGACAGACAAATCCACCGGAGAAGAGCGCCAGAGGCCCATCATCGCTGTAGATCGCCTAGAACTGCTGGGATCCCGTCAAGACCGCGACTCCAACCTGCCCCCCGAAGAGCCGTTTTGACTTGTCTGGCCGGAGCCGGGCAACCTCAAGGTTTGGCTCTGCCCAAGCATCGCCTGCATTCCTGCACCACCTCTGTCAAATCCTGGCTGCACCAGGGATAGTCCAACGGGGGTCGCCGGATCACCCACAGAGGGATCCCCAGGGTTTTGGCCACTGCCTGTTTGATCCCCAGCCCACCTGCTTCCCCAGAAGCTTTGCTGATCACCACCTGAGGGCTGAACCGCTGCCAAAGCTGCAGTTCTTGCTCAAAGCTGAGGGGCAAGCGCATCCCGATCACCCGCTCGGCAGGGATCCCGGCTTGCACCGCTTGGGGAACCGATTCCGGCAGCACCCGTGCCCACAGTTGGCAGCGATCTTGCCAAGGTACAAACAGGGGCAGGGCCTTCACTCCCACCGTCAGCAGCACCCGCCGCCCCGCCAGCACCGCCTCTGTGAGCACCCCCTGCCAGTCCGGCACCACCTGGACCCAGGGATCCAGCTCCAGAGGAGGGCGTTCGTAGCGCAGGTAGGGGATCCTCAGTTGAGCCGTCACCTGGATGGCCAGTTGCGAGATTTGCTGGGCAAAAGGATGAGAGGCATCCACCACTACGCGGATCCGGCACTCTTGCAGGAATTGTTCCAGAGATGGCGGCGAAAATCGGGTGACCACCACCTGACCGGGCAAATCCTGATACAGTCTTCTGGCCCCTTCGGTGGTGACGGTTGCCACCCAAGGGATCCCTTGGCGGCTGAGGGCGTCGGCCAAGCTGCGGCTCTCGCTAGTGCCCCCGATCAAAGCCACTTCAACTGGACTACCAACTGAGCTCATGGTGTGTTGCCAAACTTTGACGCCCGTAGATACGATCAAGATCACCGGCTGGAGGCAATTGCTCATGATCGAGATGCATGTGGCTGGGATTGCGGTCGATGCCGTCAACCAAAACCCCATTGTCATCCTGCGCGATGGCAGTGAGCGTCGTGCCCTGCCCATTTGGGTGGGAAAAGCAGAGGCCAACGCCATTTTGCAGGCCCTGGACGACCAAAAGCCACTGCGCCCCATGACCCATGATCTCATCCTCAACTCCTGGAAGACGTGGGGGATCAAGCTGGAGCGAGTCATCATTCACGCGTTGCTGGATAACACCTTCTACGCGGTGCTCGTCACCGTGAATGGTGACAAAAAACAAGAGATCGACTGCCGCCCCAGCGACGCCATTGCCCTCGCTCTGCGGGCCCATGTTCCCATCTGGACGGTGGAAGAGGTCATTGCGGAAGCCTCGATCCCCATGAACCAAGATGCCGACGAAGCAGAGCGGGAGGCCTTTCGCAAGTTTGTAGAAAATGTAACCCCCAGAGACTTTATCCGCAGCTACCCCATGACCGACCATCCCACCGAAGCCGACAGTTAAGCAATTCAGGCGGAGCCCGGCAGACAGGCCATGCCCCAGGTTGCCAGGTTAACGGTCTATCCCATCAAGTCCCTGGATGGGATCCCTCTGTCTGAGGTGAGGCTGACGGCAGGGGGGACTTTGGAGGGGGATCGGCGCTACGCCCTGGTGGATGCGGAGGGGAAGCGGGTGAACGGCAAACGCCATGCTGCAGTCCACCGCCTGCGGGCCCGGTTTGATCCCCAGTTGGGCCAGGTGCAGTTGTGGGGGGATGGCAAGGCGGCTCAGTTTGACCTGCAGCAGCAGCGGGATGCTTTGCAGACTTGGCTCAGCGATTGGTTCGGTTTTCCGGTGCAACTGCTGGAGGAGCCTCTCAGGGGGTTTCCAGACGATCCCTATGCCGACGGCCCCACCCTGATCAGCACAGCCACTCTGGAGACGGTGGCCGGTTGGTTCCCCAACTTGACCCTGGAAGCGGTTCGGCAGCGCTTTCGCATGAATATCGAGCTGTCGGAATGTCTGCCCTTTTGGGAGGATCGGCTCTTTGCCCAGGCAGATCAAGGGGTGCGCTTTCGCATTGGGGAAGTGGAGCTCCTGGGCCTCAACCCCTGCGCCCGCTGTGTGGTGCCCACCCGGGATCCCCTGAGCGGAGAGGCCTATCCCGGTTTTCAAAAGCACTTCGTGGCGCAACGGCAGAAAACCTTGCCACCCTGGGCCGAAGCCAGCCGCTTTGACCATTTCTATCGCCTTGGGATCAATACGTGGATCCCGAGAACGGAGGCGGGCAAGCACCTGAGGGTTGGGGATCCCGTCGAAATCCTCGGGGTTGAACCCCTCAGCCTCTACCCTGAGCTGAGTCGAACCCCAGGTTAGTTTCCGACCTACAATCAAGCTAGAGCAGCTCTTTTGGCTTGACCAAGCTATGCAAACCCTGGATCGGCCCAACGCCCCCACCCAGCAGCCCTACCCAGAACCGGTCTATCCCCGTCGCCCCACCCGTACGGTGGCCGTAGCCGATGTGTTGATCGGCAGCCAGCACCCGGTGGTGGTACAGTCCATGATCAACGAGGACACCCTCGACATCGACGCAGCAGTAGCCGGGATCCGCCGTCTGCACGAGGCAGGCTCAGAGATTGTGCGGGTTACCGTTCCCAGCATGGCCCATGCCAAGGCGATGGAGGCAATTCGGGAGAAGCTGATCCAAACCTACAAGCCCGTGCCTTTGGTAGCCGATGTCCATCACAACGGCATCAAGATCGCCCTGGAGGTGGCCAAATACGTGGACAAGGTGCGCATCAATCCAGGGTTGTTCGTCTTTGAAAAACCTCAGCCCGGTCGCACAGAATATACCCAGGCGGAATTTGAGGCCATCCGTAACAAAATCCGGGAAACCTTCACCCCCCTTGTCCAGACCCTCAAAGCCCAGAACAAAGCCCTGCGCATCGGGGTCAATCATGGATCCCTGGCAGAGCGGATGCTCTTCACCTACGGGGATACGCCTGAGGGCATGGTGGAGTCGGCCCTGGAATTTGCCCAAATCTGCGCCGAGCAAGACTTTCACAATGTGGTGCTTTCCTTCAAGGCCTCCCGCCCGCAGGTCATGTTGGCGGCCTACCGGCTGGCAGCCCGTCGCTTCGATGCCCTGGGCCTAAACTATCCCTTCCACTTAGGTGTCACCGAGGCGGGCGATGGAGAATATGGGCGCATCAAGTCGGCGGTGGGGATCGGAACCCTCTTGGCTGAAGGGATCGGCGACACGATTCGGGTTTCTCTTACGGAAGCGCCGGAAAAGGAGATCCCGGTGGCCTACGGCATTTTGCAAGCTCTGAACCTGCGCAAAACCATGGTGGAGTATGTGGCCTGCCCTTCCTGTGGCCGCACCCTCTTCAATTTGGAGGAGGTGCTGCAGAAGGTGCGCGCCGCAACCCAGCACCTGGTGGGGCTAGACATTGCCGTCATGGGCTGCATTGTCAATGGGCCGGGAGAAATGGCCGACGCCGACTACGGCTACGTGGGCAAGACGCCGGGGGTGATCTCCCTCTACCGCGGCAAAGAGGAAGTGAAAAGGGTGCCGGAATCGGAAGGCGTGCAGGCGCTGATCGATCTGATCAAAGCCGATGGGCGCTGGGTGGATCCCCCTTCTTCCCATTAACTCTGCTTCCCCCTCAAGAGGCGACCTGCCCAGCCATCCTGCCGCGCTCTTGCTTCGCTCAGAAACTGGCTAGTGGCGTTTGCCACGCAGGGCTTTGGCGCGGTTGTTCACCTGTCTTACAAATAGAGGCAGCAGGTGCGCCCGGATATATTCAAACGCTGCTTGTAGACCTTCTTTTTCGTAAATCAGGCCGATTTCCGCCTCAACCTGCGTGGGATCCCTGAAGGCCGACAAAAATTGATTGGAGGTCAGCCAAGTGAAGAGTTCTGCGCGATTCAGGTCACAACTGGGCGGGGAAGGCACTTGCCAGTCTTGAGGTGGCCCAAGCAGCCACTGCCGGGCAAACAAGCTCAACACCGCATCCCCCAGCCAAGCCTTGTCGCGACGGGATCCCTCGTCCAACTGGGCCACCTGCTGTCTGATGGTCTGGCCGGTTGGGGAGAGATGGGATCCTGTCGGCATGGAAGTGGCAAGTGCGCAAGGACTGGCAGCAGACAAGCCCGGCGGCAAAGCGCCCCTGCCTCATTTTAAGATAGGGTCTGGCCCGTTGCAGATGGAGTGTGGCATTGTGAGGATCCTTGGAGCATGTTGTTGGAGCTAACCCCAGAAGAATGCGAATCGGTGATTCCGGTGGTGCCAACGCGCCTTCAGTATGCCGCTTACTGGAGCGATGCCCTCAAGAGCACGGGCCGCATCATCACGGCCATTTTGGTGGGCGTGGCGTTGCTGGTTCTTTCCCGCGCTTTCGGCGAGGGATCCTTTCTGGGGGCAATCGCCTTCCTGGTCGGGATTCTCTCGTTGCTCTATCCCTTCCTGTGGGGGCCGCTCTATACCATCTCCCGCCGTCAGCTAGCCTTTCGCGAGATTCCCTATGGGGGATTGTTTTTTGGGCAGGTGTTGCGCACTCGCCGCTACGAGGTGGTGGTGGAAGAGCGAGAAAAGCTGGATGAAGATGGCAACTTCTACATTGAAGAGGTGCGGGAGCGCCAGTTTGAGATGGAAATTGGCGATGAGACCGGAGTCGTCTATCGTGTGCGGGCCAAGGACGATCCCCGCTACAGGCGAATTGTCAAAAAGCAATCGGTGCTCGGGTTGGTGAAAGCCTATTCCCGCGATTTGCAGCGCCGGCCCACCTTGAGCGAGGTCTATGTGGTCAAGCTGGGGGAGTGGGTGGGAGATGTCTCCTATCTGGATCGGGAGGCTTTTTTGGATATGGCAGATGAGCTGTTGGAGCTACAGGCCCAAGGACAAGCTTGATCCCCTGGATCCCTGGTGTTCTCTGGGATGGAGGGGAAGGGATCCCTGCCTTTTTATTCTGAAACCTAAACGGCTGCCTATCCGGGAGCGCCGCTTTTAACGCTGGGTTAGCCGCATTATTGTACTGGCCAGGGGTAGGGTTGGGTAGTTTACTGTGGACTGGCGGGAGCTTTAAACTGAGGGCTGTAAGCTAAAAACAACTGCCATGGGCGATCCTCTCACCCCCCAAGTTAGCGAGCGCATCTGCAAGCACATGAACGAAGATCATGCCGATGCAATAGCCCTCTACGCCAGGGTCTTTGGCCAGGTGGAAGGAGTTACCCAAGCCCGCATGCAGGCCATTGACCCGGAAGGGATGGACTTGCGGGTGCAGGTCGACGGGGCCGTACAAACGCTGCGGATCCGCTTCGACCACCCCCTGCGGGACTCCGAGGACGCCCATCAAACCTTAATTGCCATGGTGAAGCAGGCTCGCGCTCAAGTTAAACAGGCTACAAAGTGATGAGAGATACAGTTGAGGCTTAGCTGGCCTGCTGTAGGAGCAGATCCAACTGGCCGCGAGCCTCTAGCGCGTAAAGATCGTCGCAGCCGCCGATATGCTGGTCGTTGATGAAAATTTGCGGCACCGAACGGCGGCCGTTGGCCCGCTTGGCCATTTCCGCCCGTGCTGCCTCGTCTCCATCGATGGCGTACTCGATATACTTCACGCCTTTGCGATCCAGCAGTTGCTTAGCCCGGATGCAAAAGGGACAAAAACGCCAGGTGTAAATCTCAACAGTCATAAGTAAAGTAACAAACGCTTTTACACACACTAACATTTCCGTGCGGTTGGGATCCCTTTCCTTGCAAACCTGGGGTTTTCTGCCTCCCATGGTCTAGTTGGCTTCCTTCCAATTGTGGCCAATTTGGATATCCACCACCAGCGGTATGGAGAGGGGCACTGCTCCTTCCATTTCCCTTTGGATCAGCGGTTTTAGGGCCTGCCATTCCGAGGGATCCACCTCAAACACCAGCTCATCATGCACTTGCAGGAGCAAGCGGGAACGAAAGTTCTGCAGCTTTTGCCGCAGGCGCACCATTGCTACTTTGATAATGTCCGAGGCGGATCCCTGAATGGGAGCATTCACAGCTGCCCGCAATTCCGCTTGTTTGCGATGGCCTGTCAGACGAGACAAATTGGGAAAATAGCGACGGCGACCCAAGATCGTTTCCACATAGCCATGCTTTTCCACAAAGGCTTCAGTGGAGCGCAGATAGGCAAAAATGCCGGCGTAGCGCTCGTTAAATCGCTGTAAAAATTGCTTGGCTTCCGACAAAGAAACCCCCGCAGTGCGGGCAAAGCGCTGCGCTCCCATGCCGTAGATCACCCCATAGTTAATCGTCTTGGCCAGGCGACGTTCTTCGCTGGTTATTTCTTGTTTTTCCAGGAGCAGGCGGGCGGTTAGGGTGTGCACATCTTCTCCTGAGCGAAAACCTTCCACCAGGGCAGGTTCTTGGCTGAGATGGGCCAAAATACGCAGCTCAATTTGAGAGTAATCTGCTGCCGCCAATAGCCATCCCTCTTGGGGAATAAAAGCTTGTCGAATCCGGCGACTGAACTCGGTGCGAATGGGAATATTTTGCAAGTTGGGGTTTGAGGAGCTGAGCCTGCCGGTGGCAGTAACGGTTTGGTTAAAGTCGGTGTGGACTCTGCCGGTATCGCTTCTTACCAGGGCAGGCAGAGCATCCACATAGGTCGATTTCAGCTTGGCCAAGGTGCGGTATTGCACGATGGTTTCGATGAGAGGATGATCCCCCTCTAGCTTTTCTAAAACTGAGGCATCAGTGGAATAGCCAGTAGCCGTTTTGCGGGTTTTGCGAATGTCCAATTTCAGCTTTTCAAAGAGCAGGGATCCCAGTTGCTTGGGAGAATTGAGGTTAAAGGTTTCTCCAGCCTGGGCATAAGCTTTCTGCTCCAAACTTTGCAGCTCTTGTTCCAGCTCTTGGGAAAATTGCCTCAGAAACTCGGTATCAACGCGAATTCCGATCCACTCCATCTCTTCCAAAACTTGGGCCAAGGGCAGCTCGACTTGAATAAAAAGATCCCACAGGCGTGGATCGGTTTTCTGCAGCTTTTCGGTGAGGATTGGCACCAGACGATAGGCACAATAGGCGTCGGTTCCACAGTATTCTGCAACTTTGGAAATCGGGATATCGGCAATGGACTGTTCCTTGCCCAGCAACTTTTTGTAGCTGGTGGTCGGCAAACCCAAATGGGTAGCTGCCAAATCGGCCAAGTTGTGGCTGGCTTCTGGATCCAAAACGTAGCTGGCCAACATGGGATCAAATCGGATCCCTTGCAGGCGGATCCCATGGGCGCGGAAAATGCTCAGGTCGTACTTACAGTTTTGTAGGCTTTTGGGTCGGTTGGGATCTTCCCAAAGGGGTTGCAGGCTTTGTTTAACCAGCTCCCAATCCAGGTTGGATCCCTGGCGGTGGCCGATGGGCAAGTAGGCGATATCTCCCTCTGACCAACAACAGCCGATCCCCACCAATTGGGCATCCCGTGGATCTAGACTGGTGGTTTCAGTATCCCAAGCTACAATCCCTGGGCAGGCCAACAGCTCTTGCCGCAACAGCTCCAGTTGCTCCGGCGTATCGATGATGCGCACCGCCGGCAGAGAAGGGACGGGATCGAGGGCAAAATCAAACCACAGGGCTTCGTCAGGAGCGTTTGCGGGATCCCCGGTGGGATTAAAAGCGCCAACCACCTCTGCCTCGGTTGGGATCCCCCCCAAAGCCGTTTGTATTTTGCGCACTTGGGCGATGAAGCTGTGAAACTCCAATTTTTCCAGCAGCGGCAGCAATTCTGCTTGATCAAACCCGGTTAATTTCATGCTCTCCCAGTCGGGAGAAAGAGGAACGTCGCATTTGATCCGAGCCATAAATTGCGAGTGATGGGCCGCCGGGATCCCTTCTTTGAGGTATTGCTGGACTTTTCCTTGGATCTCGTCCAGGTGGTCGAAAATTTCATCCAAACTGCCGTAGCGCTCCAGCAGCTCCACAGCTCGCTTGGGGCCGATCCCTTTCACCCCGGGAATGTTGTCAGAAGGGTCACCACAGAGGGCCTTATAATCCACCACCTGCCAAGGCCAGATGCCCAATTTTTCTTTCACTTGTTTGGGGCCAAACTCGCTGATGCGATCTTTGCTGTTGAGGTGCAAAACCCGAACTCTTCCATCGGTATCGATCAACTGGAACAGATCTTGATCGCCACTTAAGATCTGCACCCGGTAATCTTGGGGGGCTAGCCTACTGAGGGTGCCCAAAATGTCATCGGCTTCAAAACCAGGCACCACCAAAATCGGGATGCGTAGTGCCGTCAACACCTGCTTCAGGTTCTCCACATCTTCGATAAACTCCGGTGGCGTTTCCGGGCGGCCTGATTTGTAGGTTTCGTCGGCCTCGTGGCGAAAAGTGGGCTGCCGTGTATCAAAGGCAACGGCTACATGGGTAGGGGTGTATTTGTCCAAGACTTCTAACAGCGATTTCAAAAAGCCAAAGCTGACGCTGGTGGGGATCCCAGTGGAAGTGCGCAACCCCCCCTCGCGGCTGTAGGCAAAGGCGTAGAAGGAGCGATAGGCCAGAGAGTGACCATCCACCAGCAGCAGTGTTGGAGTTTGCCAAGCCATCAGCTGATACCTTGAGGGTGAATCTAGCCTATCGGATCTGGGCTATGGGCAGAAGGGATCCCACATCCGTCTCAAGAACTCGAGCGGCGGGCTGCTGCCGACACCCAATGGCAACTTCTGTAATCACAATCTGTAGGCACAATCTGTAATCACAACTGGCTAGGACGAGATCCAAAAGCCCATCGACGGGCCCGCCAACCCTGATTTCCGTTTTGCGGGCTACAATGCTCATGCCCATTTTTTCAGTTGGTTGGCTCAATCAGCAATACCTAAATTTGTTACCCAGTTGATCACCCAAAGCATTGCCCTCTGGTTCTGGACAAAATACAGCCCACCACAATGCTCTTCTCTTCTCAGCAAATCCTGCCCCCATCTCTCTACCCACCCCTGCATTGGGGCCTCAAGACCCTCTTTCCCGACGGCCTGTGGGAGTTGCCGGCAGATCCCCATACCCAGCGGGTGGCTCTGACCTTTGACGATGGCCCTCACCCTGAGTACACCCCTGCTTTGTTGCAGGTTTTGATGGATTTTCAGGTGCCGGCCACGTTTTTTGTGTTGGGAGAACGGGTGCAGCGCTGGCCCCACCTGGCCCGTCAGATCCGCCAACAAGGCCACCGCATTGGCCTTCACGGCTGGCAGCATCGCTCCTTCACCCAGCTTGCCCCTGACGAACTTCAACAGAGCCTGAAGCGCAGCCAAACCACCCTCGTGGCTGCCTGTGGCGGGATCCCTGACGATTATCGGGCTGTGCGCCCGCCCAATGGCTTGTTTTGGCCGCAGACGCTTGCGGATTTGCGCCGTTGGGGCTTTTGTCCGGTGATGTGGAGCGTGGTGCCTGAGGATTGGCTGATCCCACCGGTATCGGTGGTAGTGGAGCGGGTGCTGGCCCAGGTGCGGCCTGGCTCCTTAATCGTGCTGCACGATGGGGTACAAGGAGGAGCCCAAGTGGTTGAGGTAACGCGGCAGTTGATCCCAACTTTGAAGAAGCGGGGATTTGAATTTGTCCACTTGCCGGATCCCTGAGATCTTTCCAGTTGGGGAGAAATTAAATACAGTAGAGGCACGCACAAGCAGGAGGGTCAGGCCATGGGCGCACGCAAGATTATCTACGGCATTTTTGGGCAACGGGCCGGCAGCGTCATCGTCGGAACTTGGAACTGGCTGTGGGGGATCCCGGTGGAGAAAGGCGGCACAGGAGCGGTGATGGTGGCGGAAGAATCCCTACGCACCATGCAGGAGACGGTTCAGCGTCTCACGGAAGCCGTTGCCACCCAAGTGGCTGCCTATCAGCGGGCTGAGCAGAAGTACATGCAAAAGGTGCGGGAGTACCAGGCCCTGGAGAACAAGGCTCGCCTGGCCGCCCAACGAGGCGATCAAGAGGCTGCCCGCCTGGCTATGTCCCAAGCGCTGCAAATTGAGGCCATTCTCGGCCCCCTTAAGGAGAACGTGGAAACTGCCGAGCGCTACGTCAACGCCGCCAAGCAAAAGCTGGCCCGCGAGAAAGAACGACTGGCCGCTTACAAGAGCGAGCTGAGCAACCTCAAAGACATCAACGAGGTGAACCAAGCTCTGGAGCAGATGACCCGCGTCAACAACTCCTACAACATCGACTCGGCCAAGTCCCAATTTGAGGCGGCAAAGAATGCTATCCAGGCTCGCCAGCTCAAATCCCGAGCCATGAGCGAACTCTCGGAAGATCGCAGCGAGCAGATTGCTGCCCAACTGGATGAAATGGCCATGGACGACGAAATCTCCCGCCGCTTGGCAATGCTCACCGGCCAAGGAGGTGCCCAGGCCAACTTGCCGATGCCGGATTTGGATTTCGAGAAGCGGCTCCCTCAATAGCGGCAGTTGCTTCCAAGCTTGGGGATCCCTCGCTTTTCAACCCACGTCGGCAACCCCGCTGCTAAGTTGCAGGGGGAGTTTTCCGTTGGGAATTGACGGTCAACGGGCTAGAGGGAGTGCGCTCGTACTAGGATGATAAAGGAACAATAGGCAACCCATCTGAGGAGAGGATCCCAGCAATGTCAGCAGCACGAGGCGCGCATTCTGCCCGATCAGGCCTGTGGCCCACTTACGCAACCAGCCTGTGGCTGTCTAGGGCGTTGTTGCTGCTCTGTGTTTGCCTCAGCTTGGTGGTTTGTGCCTGTTCCGCGGGCTCTAACCTGCGGGCCTACAGGGATCCCAGCGGAGCCTTTGCTTTTGCCTACCCCAACGGCATGGTGGCGGTCAATCTTGGGCCGGGGAAAGGGCCGGTGGTTCTCCTGCGCGACCTGGTGTACGAGACCGAGAACGTCAGCTTGATGATCGCCCCATTTGACAAAGGGGAGACGATTGCCGATCTGGGCAGCCCGGCTGAGGTGGGGCAGTTGGTGGCGGAGAAGATCATTGCTCCTGAGGGATCCGGTCGCTCGGCCAAGCTGTTGGCTGCCGAAGCCTTTGAGCGGCAGGAGCACCCCTATTACCTGCTGGAATACCAAACCGATATGGGATCCCAGCTTCGTCATGAGGTGGTGACGGTAACCGTTCGGCACCATCGCCTCTACACGCTGACAGCCTCTACCCAAGAATCCCGCTGGCCTCAGGTGCAAGCTGCCTTTAGGAACGTGGGCCGCTCTCTGAATGTTTCCTAAAGCTTTTCCTGAGAGGATTTTCTCAAGGGATTGAACCGGGTTGACGGACTTGGGTAGGTTAAGGTTGAGCCCTTTAGGGCTGAGTTATGGTCATTTTAGGTTGGGGGCGAGACGCCTGGGCTACTGAGAAAAGCCTTGTGGTTCTGGGGATTATTGCTCCGCAACGCTGACGCGAAGACGCGACCAACGTTTTGGGTGTGGGTGCAGTGTCCTAGCTTGAATCGAAATGACCCTACCTACGGGTTCCAGCCGGGCCATCTGGTGTTAAAACGTAAAACGGTAGTGTTTTAAACCTGCGGAGATGGGATCCCACCCTCTTGGGCCTGCTCTATGACCGTATACGTGGTTCAGATCAGCGACCTGCATCTGTTTGCCAAGCCCCATCACCGGCTGCTGGGGGTGGACACGGAAGCCTCTTTCCTGCAGGTGCAAAAGGCCATTGCCGCTCTGGATCCCTTGCCGGATCTGCTGCTGCTTACCGGAGATCTCTCTCAAGATGGCAGTGCGGCATCTTACGCCCGTTTGAGAGCCCATTTGCAGGCTCTCCCCATCGATACTTACTGGTTGGCAGGCAACCACGATCGCCTGCACACCATGAACCAAGAGCTCCACGCCGAGCGGCTATTTGGGGACAAGAGCTTCAGCCGGGAAAATTGGAGCTTTATTTTGTTGAACTCCCTCGTGCCCGGCAAAGATAGCGGTTACCTGACGGAGCGCACGCTGCTGTGGCTGAGACAGGAATTGCAGCGGAGCAAAGCTGCCCAACACCATGTTTTGTTGGCCCTGCACCATCCCCCTTTTTCGGTGGATTCTGCCTGGCTAGATCAAAGTGCCCTGCAGCAGCCGGAGCGGTTGTTTGGGGTTCTGGACGAGTTCGACCACATCCGCCTCGTTGTATTCGGCCATATTCACCAAGACCTGCACCGCCGGCGGGAGGGGGTTGATTACCTGGCTTGTCCCTCAACCTGTGTGCAATTTCGTCCCAAGAGCCCTCAGTTTGGCCTGGAGGTGATTCCCCCTGCCCTGAGGCAGATATGGCTGGAGCGAGATGGCAGCTTCAAAACTCAGGTTCAACGGGTGGGAGCTGCTCTGCAACGGCCCAACCTGGCCCTGAAGGGATATTAGCTCTCTTCCTCTTGAGCCTCTGCGGGGGGTAGCCCGATGGCCTGCCCCAAGCAAACGCTGGCCCCCAGCAAGGCCAACCACCCCGGCACCACTGACAGGAGGGCCACCACGGCCACCAAGGTGTTGTTTCCCCCTTGCAAAAGGCTGTAGAGCAGCATCGGCAGCGTGAGAACCCGCCCACCGCCGACAAAGAAGGTGAGCAAAAATTCGTTCCAGGAGATCAAAAAGGCAAATACCGCCCCAATGGCTGCCCCAGGGGCAATGAGGGGCAACGTTACCTGCCACCACACCTGCCAGGGATCCGCCCCCAAACAGCGGGCCTGCGCCTCGTAGCCGCGGTCGAAACGGGCGAACACACTGCCCATCACCAGAGCCATGTAGGGAATGGTGGGGATCAGATGCACCAGCACCACCCCCAGCAGGGCACCGTCTAGCCGCAGGCGAATCAGCACCCCTTGGATCCCCATCAGCACAGCCAGAGGAGAGGTGATGACGGGCAACAGCAACAGCAGGCGCAGCCAAGCGGGCACAGGATGGGTGCCCAAAACTCGTCCCGCCGGGATCCCCACCCCCAGGGCCAGCAGGGTGGTGAACAGGGCAATTTGCAAGCTCTGGCCGAAGGCTGCCCGGAACTGGGATCCCCAGCTCAGCAGTTGCTGCCAACCGGCTATGCTCCATGCCCGGGGCAGGGCATCGGGAAAATACCAGGCCCGCGTGAAGGCCCAAAGGGCCAGCACCCCAAAGGGCAAAGCCCAAAGGAGGGCCACTCCGGCCACCCCAAGGCGGAGCAGGGATCCCCCAATCCATCTGCGTCCTTTCACGGCTTTCTCCAAGGACTCCGTCCCGCTGAGCCAAACGGCAGCTGCAGAAAGGATACTCTGGCTGCAAACAGCCCTCCGATTAGGCTGACCACCGCTGCCGAGACAGCCAGCAGGATGATCCCCAGCGCCACCGCCTGCTGCCGCTGCTCCAGGTTGATGTGGGTGAAGCGCTGGTAGATCAGAACGGGCAAGGTGCGCGGGTAGGTGGGCCCTAAGAGCAAGGGAACCTCAAAGGCGCTGAAGACAAAGCCGAAGATGAGAATCCCGGTGGCCAGCAGCCCCGGCCTCAGCAAGGGCAGCGTTACATACCAAAACGTCTGGGCGGCAGAAGCCCCCAACAGACGAGCCTGTTGCTCCAGCTCGGATCCCATCCCGCGCAGCAGCGTCAGCGCCACCAGAGCGGCAAACGGGATCTCCTTCCAAAGCCAATAGAGCAACACCCCCACATAGCCGCGGTCGTTCACCCACAAGGGAAAATCCTGATCCGAGGCAATCCAGCCCAGTTGGAAGGCCAGCCGCGCCAGCCAACCGCTGGGCCCCAGCAGCAGCAGCATCCCCGCCACCCCCACCAAATGAGGAATCGGCAGCGTCAACTGGCCAAGCCAGATGGCCCACCCCCCCACCCCCCGCAACAGCAGCGCCAGCCCCAGCCCCAAAAGCAGCGCCAACCCCGTTGCCAACAGAGCGATTCTGAGGCTGAGCAACAGGGATCCCCCGACTTCCGCATCCCGCAGCAGCTCCCCATACCCCTGCAGGGTAAACCCCCTCTCGCCCAGGCCGTAGAGGCCCACACTCTGGGCCAGAGCCAGCAGCAGCCCCCCGCCGTAGAGCAGGCCCACCAACCCCAACGCCGGCAAAAGCGGCCCATACTGCCGGATCCCCTTAAGCCCCACCGGCCCAGATCCCCGTCCATTTAAGCTATTCATTGAGCCAGTCCCAAGAGCTGCCTCACGAGAGAATTCAAGATGGGAGCGGATCCCTCGACGATCAAGCGATCAAGACTGCCTAGTGCTCCACACCGCCAACGCGACCAACCATTGCGATCTTTACATCCCATGGAGAGAACCCTAGACCAGATTAACCAACGCATTGCCAAAGGCCAGGTGCGGGTGTGGACGGCCCTGGAAGCCAAAGCCAAGCTGGCCACCTTGGGGATCCAGGAAGCCTTTGAGCAGGTGGATGTGATCACCACCGGCACCTTTGAGCCAATGGAGTCTTCAGGAGCCATTGTGAACCTGGGCCATACGGATCCGCCCATCAAGATTCGCCAAGCTTGGCTGAACGGGGTACCGGCCTATGCCGGATTTGGCGCGGTGGATCTTTACCTGGGGGCAGCCCAACCCAGCGAGCAAGCGGATCAAGCCTATGGGGGCGGCCATGTCATTGCCGACCTGGTGGCGGGCAAGCGCGTCCATTTGCGGGCCATCGGCCAAGTGACCGATTGTTACCCCCGCGCCGACTACGAGACCACCCTGACTCGGGATCAGCTCAACCAGTTTTACCTGTTCAACCCCCGCAATGCCTACCAAAACTTCATCGTCGGGGTGAACGGCGGGGATCGGCCTTTGTACACCTACTTGGGTCTGTTGGAACCGCATCTGGGCAATGCCGTCTATTCCAACCCGGGAGAGCTATCCCCCTTGTTGAACGATCCCCTGTTGCGCCGGGTGGGGATCGGCAGCCGCATCTTTTTGGGGGGCGGCATCGGCTACGTCGCCTGGGAGGGTACCCAGCACTTTCCATTGCAAAAGCGATTGCCCAACCAAACTCCCATCGGCCCGGCGGCCACCCTGGCCCTGATTGGAGATGCCAAGCAAATGCAGGCGGAATGGGTGAGGGGCTGCTACTTCCGCAACTACGGTCCCAGCTTGATGTTGGGGGTCGGGATCCCCATCCCCATCCTCGCTCCTGCGGATTTGGAGGCCATTGCCATTCGGGATGAGGAGTTGGTTGCCCCCGTGATTGACTTTTCCATTCCCCGCCGGGTGCGGCCCACCTTTGGCTTAGTGAGCTATGCCCAACTCAAATCTGGCCAGATCACCCTCAATGGCCGCAAGATTCGCACCGCTCCCCTGGCCAGCTTGCGCCGCTCCATACAAATTGCCGAAATCCTCAAGCAGTGGATAGAAAGCGGCCAATTTACCCTCACCCAACCTGTCGCCCCCCTGCCCCTGGATCGGGAGTTTCTCCCCCAAAACCCTCTCAGGTGACGTCCTCCCCTCAATGAATTGGGGGCCTCCTCAAGCGGATGCACGCAGCGCTTTGGTTGGGGACACCGTGCCTCCCTACTTTTGGGGTAAAGCGGCTCTCCAGAAGAACCGCTACCGGAATTCGCTGGCAGCAACTTCTCCAGGCAACCCCATCAACCCCACTTCAGGTGCTGTCTCAACAACTGAGCGTGCTGAGCCGATTGCCTCGCCCACAGGTCAGCTTGGGCAGGGCTGAGAGCTAGGCCCTCTGAGTAGCAGGCCAGCCAAGCTTGGTGTAAGGCTTCAGGATCGGTGGGCATCTCCTGCAGATCCCAGCCAGGCATGCCCAATTCCTGGAGCAGCGTTTTCACCTTGGGATCGTAGCTGAGACCAAAACAGGCGCAGCCCTCTGCCGCCGCCATCACCAATCCGTGGTAGCGCATGGTGATCGCCAGCCTGACACCCCGAAAGACTCCTTTCAATAGACAGGGATCCCGAATTTCCAGCACTTGGCTACGGTGGGGTAGGCGCTGCTGAAGCTGCTGAGCCAAGTGGTAGTCTGGCCCAAGGTCAGGGGATCCGGGAGGAGCCAGCTGAAAGGGCACGAAGAGAAGGTATGCCCCCGTGGAAGCCTGGAGACGCTGTAAACCCTGGCTCAAAGCTTCTAGACAGGCTCCAGTCAGTTGCGGATGCGGACGCAAGACCACAGCAATACGGGGCTGAGGCCACATTTCCCATTCCGGCAAGGTTTTGGACGGCAAACTCCAGACGGGATCCGGAGCCACCTGGTGAGGGATCCCCCACTCTTGCAGCCATTGGGAGGCAACCCCATCCCGCACACTGATGGCCGTGCAACCTGCCAACGAGCGACGGGCTAGTGCGCGAATCCACCCCCGCTGCAGCGGCCCGATCCCTTGGGCCCAGGCAACGGTTCTTAGCCCCCATCGCTGGGCTAGGCCCATCACCCCCAGGTAGTAGAGAGGGCTGCGCCAACTGGTGCGATCCTGCAGCAGGCCACCTCCACCCCAGATGAAAGCCTGGGCCTCCTGGAGACAGCGCCGTAAAGCCAAACTGTTGAAGCGCGGATAGGCCAGCACCCCATAGGTGGCAGCCGTTTCGGCAGGGCGACGGGAGAGCACCACCGGCTGTACGGGGCTGGGCAACTGCTCTAGCTCTCGTAAGAGAGCCAGCAACAACGCCTCATCGCCGGCATTGCCGTAGCCGTAGTAGCCACAGATCAAAACCTGTGGCCGTTTCATCGAGTCCATCTGAGTAACAGGGATCCTAACTCACCCACAGAGTCCTGTGAGGTTGGAAAAGGCCGCGACGGCAAACCCTAGTTGGATGATGACTCCCTGAGCCATTGGATCAAATCGGCCAGGGTTTGGAAGTCCAACAGCGCTTCCGCCAAAGCCTCCAGTTGCTCGGTAGGTAAGAGGCGGATGGTTTCAGACAGGTCTTCCGGCAAAGATCCCAGCTTGCGCCGCAGTTGACTCAGAGTCAGTCGAGCTGCTTCTTGCTGCAGACCTTGCTGCAGACCTTGTTGCAGACCTTGCTCTAGGCCTTGTTTCAGGCCCTCCTCTCGCCCTTCTTTGAGGGCTTCTGCCCGCCACATCTGATAGATGGTCGATTCCCGCACAGCCAGACCTCCCAGTACCCTGCTAATTTCCTCTGGCGTCCATGTTAATCCTGCCAAAACAGCAGTGGCCGCTTTCACCTCTTGCCGTAGTTTTGGATCCTCTATCTCTGCTATTGCTCTGGCCACTTGGCGGAGTCGCGGCTCCGGGTTTTCCGGATCTGCCAACACGGCTAAAGGCAGGAGTCCTGGATATTGAGATAGCACCTCCGGATCTTGTTCCCACAGGCGCAAGACCTCAAAGCGATGGGACAGGGATCCCCGTTGAAAAGAAGTCTGGTACACCCGTTCTGACTGGGTTTTTCTTAGGTAGATGACAATCTGCCGCACCTCCTGGTCGGGATAGCGACGGAACAGGCGCAGGCAGTAGTCGGCCATGCGCAAGGGAATGTCGGGATCCGGATCGGTTTGAAACTCCAGATGCAAAATCAGGTTTTGGGCCCGCAGCAGGATAAGAGAGTCCGCTCGGATGGGCTCGGTGGACAGCTCCGTCGGCTGTAGCTGAGCCAAGGAAACAGGGGATCCCAGCAGCCACCGGGCAAAGGACTCGGGGAACCATTCCACCAAGTACTTGCAGACGTTATCGTAGGCCACAGGATCCCTTTCCTACAAAAGCCGATTCTCCCGATGGCCCCTCTGCCGAGATCAGCCGTAGTACCCTTGGTTGATGCGGTTTTCCAGTTGGTTAGCCCCTTCCTGATACTCGCCAAACACGAAGTTCTCGGCGTTGGCTTTGATCAGGGCCTTTTGCTGCTCTGTCAGGCCTGAGATCTGCAACATGTCTTCCAGGCTCTTGTAGGGGGCATTTTTCACCAGGATGCGAGCTAGGGTGGGATAGAAGCCGGGCAGTTGGCGGTAGTTGCGCAAGATGGTGTTGTTCACGTCAATCGGAGTGTCCAAGTGCTTTACCGGGGGAAGCTCTGCGGCCCTGGCCACAACAGGGATCCCCAAAGGAGCGAAGCACAGACAGAGCACTAACACCACACGAACCAAGATGGACAGCAGCCAGCGCATAGCATCACTTCTCCAAGCAGAATCCAAAAGGCTCATCTGTATAGGTTGCTAACATTCTCCGACCATCTAGTGTCTCATCCCCTCCACCCCGAATCGAAGGCCAAGACAGGATTTGGATCCCGACAGAAACAATTTTTAACAACTATGATCAGGAGACAGTCTTTCTTGCTCTCCCTTTCTCGGCTATCGCACCATGTCCGACTTGGCCCTTCTCCACTCGACTCGACTTGACCCCCCCAGCCGGGATCCATCTCCAGGGATCCCAGAACCCACCCCTTCTCCGGAGCTGGAGTTGCTGGAGCAGACCGAACTCTTTCTCAGGCGGCACATTGGGCCGGATGCCCGGCAAATCGGGCAGATGTTGCAAGTGTTAGGGCTGAGTTCGCTGCGGGAGCTGGTGGAAAAAGCGGTGCCGCCGGCCATTCGCAGCAGCCGGCCTTTGCAATTGGGATCCCCTTGCCCTGAGCAGCAGGTGTTGGCGGAACTGCAGGCAATGGCGGCCCAGAACCAGGTGTGGCGCTCCTTTTTGGGCATGGGCTATTCCAACACCCTGACGCCACCGGTGATTCAGCGCAACATCCTGGAAAACCCTGCCTGGTACACCCCCTACACCCCCTACCAAGCTGAGATTGCCCAGGGACGGTTGGAAGCCCTGCTCAACTTCCAGACGATGGTGATCGACCTGACGGGGATGGAGATCGCCAATGCTTCCCTGCTGGACGAAGCCACGGCAGCCGCAGAAGCCATGGCTCTTGCCTACACCTTGGCGGGCAAGGGATCCCCAGTTTTCTGGGTGGATCGGGGCTGTCATCCCCAGACGATTGCAGTGGTGCAGACGCGGGCGGAACCATTGGGAATCCAGGTGCGCATAGCCGATCCAACAGAACTCTCCCTGGAAAAGGGCTTTGGATTACTCCTGCAGTATCCCAGCACCTATGGGGAAATCCGGGACTACCGGCAGTTGGTGGAGCAGGCTCACCAAAAGGGGATGGTGGTGGCGGTGGCTGCCGACCTGCTCAGCTTGACCCTATTGCAACCGCCGGGAGAGTGGGGAGCGGACATCGTGGTGGGATCCACCCAGCGCTTCGGCGTGCCTTTGGGCTATGGCGGCCCCCATGCGGCTTACTTCGCCACCCGCGAGGCCCACAAGCGGCTGCTGCCAGGACGGCTGGTGGGGATTTCTCAGGATGCTCAAGGCAAGCCAGCCCTGCGCTTGGCGTTGCAGACCCGCGAGCAGCACATACGGCGGGACAAGGCCACCAGCAACATCTGCACTGCCCAGGTGCTTTTGGCGGTGATGGCTTCTATGTATGCCGTCTACCACGGCCCCCGCGGCTTGCGACACATAGCCGAGCGCATCCACCGCCAGGCCCATCACTTGGCCACTGGGATCTGCCAGTTGGGTTATGAGGTGGGGCCCGAGCATTTCTTCGATACCTTCTGGGTCAAGGTAGCTTCTCCAGAGCAGGTGCAGGCGATCCAGGCCGGCGCTGCCCAGCGACAGATCAACCTCCGCCAGATCGATGACCGGACGCTGGGGATCAGCTTGGATGAGGCCACCACCACTCAGGATCTGCGGGATCTGTGGGAGATCTTTGCCGGAACCCTTCCCCGCAGCGGAGCGGAGTCCTTACCGCCAGCTTGGGATCCCGACAGCCCAGAGCTGGACTTGGGCCAGAGCCTGCCGCCCCAGCTCCTGCGCACCACCCCCTACCTCACCCATCCGGTCTTTAACCGTTACCACTCGGAAACTGAGCTGCTGCGCTATATCCACCGCCTGCAAAGCCGGGATCTGGCTCTCACCCATTCCATGATCCCCTTGGGCTCTTGCACCATGAAGCTGAATGCCACGGTGGAGATGATGCCGGTCACCTGGCCGGAGTTTGCCCAGCTCCATCCTTTTGTGCCCCTAGAGCAGGCCCGTGGCTATCAAGCCCTTTTTGCCCAGTTGGAAAAGATGCTGGCGGAGATCACCGGTTTTGCCGGAGTTTCTCTGCAGCCCAATGCCGGATCTCAGGGGGAATATGCCGGCCTGTTGGCTATCCGCCGCTACCACCAAGCCAGAGGGGAAAGCCGGCGGCAGGTGTGCTTGATCCCCACCTCGGCCCACGGAACCAACCCGGCCAGCGCCGTGATGGCGGGGATGCAGGTGGTGAGCGTAGCTTGTGATGAAGCCGGCAATATCGACATTGAGGATCTGCGGGCCAAGGTGGAGCAGCACGGGGAGCGGCTGGCCGCCTTGATGATCACCTACCCTTCTACCCACGGTGTGTTTGAGGAAGGGATCCGCGAGATTTGCCAGATAATCCACGAGGCGGGGGGACAGGTGTACATGGATGGGGCCAACCTCAACGCTCAGGTGGGCCTCTGCCGTCCTGCCGAGCTGGGGGCCGATGTCTGCCACCTCAACCTGCACAAGACCTTCTGCATTCCCCATGGGGGAGGTGGGCCGGGGGTAGGGCCCATTGCCGTGGCCCGCCACCTTGTGCCCTATTTGCCTGGCCATCCTGTTTTGCTCGGCTGTAACGGCCCCGTCAGCGCTGCCCCGTGGGGCAGTGCCAGCATTTTGCCCATCTCCTGGGCCTACATTCGCCTTATGGGATCCGCCGGCCTCACCCTGGCCAGCCAAGTGGCCATCCTCAACGCCAACTACATCGCCAAGCGGTTGGATCCCTACTACCCAGTGCTCTACAAGGGGCCGGGGGGGTGGGTGGCCCACGAGTGTATTTTGGATTTGCGCCCCCTGAAAAAAAGCGCCGGCATCGAGGTGGAAGATGTGGCCAAGCGCCTGATGGACTATGGCTTCCACGCCCCCACCATCTCCTGGCCGGTGCCGGGGACAATGATGGTGGAGCCCACCGAGAGCGAATCTCTGGAGGAGCTAGATCGCTTCTGCGAGGCGATGATTGCCATCCGCCAGGAGATTGCCGCCATTGAGCGAGGCGAGATGGATCCGGTGCGCAATCCCCTCAAGCTGGCCCCCCACACCGCCGAGGTGGTGGCTGCCGACCACTGGGATCGCCCCTATCCTCGCTCGCTGGCCGCCTACCCGCTCCCTTGGGTCAAGGCCCACAAGTTCTGGCCCAGCGTCAGCCGCATCGACAACGCCTACGGGGATCGCCACCTGGTGTGCAGTTGTCAGCCCTGGCTCGACGAATGATGGCTGCTCTGGAACTTGGCCCAGAAAGGAAGATTGGTTGTATCCAAAGGCGGGATCCACTATAACCAGTCAGGGATCCCTGGCCAACGGATGAGAAAAACGGATGAGAAAAAATCCCCGTCTTGAGCGGTTCACGTCAGTGGGGCCAGGTTCTTTGCCTATTCTTACTCGGCTAACCCTGGGGCTGTTGGCGGGATCCCTCGTGGCCTGCCGCAAGATGCCTGATCCGGTTGCTCAAGAAGTGGATCAGGATCCCGTGCGGCGTCACATCGGCAAAGATGGCACGCATTTTGAGGCTTCCCTGGGGGATACCCGCGCCCTTCCCCCTCAGTTTCCCCCTCACTTGCAGTTGCCCAACGCTTCCATCATCTCTTCGGGACAGATTCGGGATCGAGAGGGGGGCCTTGCTTCCCTGATCTTGCAGACCTCTCAGCCTCTGGAGGCGATTGCCGCCTACTACCGCCGCACCCTGTGGGGCCGGGGCTGGGACATCCTCTCGGACATCGAGCAGGCCAACGGGATCCGCACCTTGGTGTTCGAGTCTCCCCCCCACCCCAAAAAGCCTCTCCAACAGGCGGTGGTGCAAGTGGGATCCCCTCGTCGCGGGCCGGATCAGGTGGAATATCGCGATATCTTGATTTTGCTGAGCACCGTATCCCCCTCTGCCACGGCAGAAGACCTCTCTGCGGCCAAGCTCGCTCCCCCAACTTCCCCCTGAGGATGCCCATCTATACCCAGTCGATTCCGATTGCGGCCAGCGTGGCCCAGGTGGATCGCTGCCTCACCGACCTGGAGTTGATGAAGCGCTGGCTCAACCCGCTGTTGGGCTGCGAGGCGGTGGGATCCCCTCTGGCGGAATTGGGCAGCCGCTACCGCTTTTTCCTTCGCTTGCCGTTTGTATCCCCCAGCTTGGATTGCGTGATTACAGAGCGGGCAGAAGGCTTGGTGCAGTGGCAGTTTGAGGGGTTTTTTGAAGGAACCGACCGCTGGGAGTGCCATCCCCAGCCGGGGGGTACCCTTCTAGTCAATTGCTTCAACTTCCGCATCCCCAGTCCCTGGGTGGCGGCAGGGTTTTACCTGTTGGCAGCAGGGCCGACCCAGCAGGATATGCGGGCCCAGCTCCGACGGCTGAAGGCGGTGGCCGAGGCTTTGGGTTAGGCTGGTGGCAAGTAGTAAAGAAACGTAAAAAACTGCAATGACCAGCAACAGCGGACTGTTTAACCGTCGCTTTGCCGACAACTTCATCCCCCAACCAGCCAACACTTCTCTGGAAATCGGCCAGATTGCCCCCGATTTTGAGCTGCCGCGCGTGCAAGGGGATCCCGTGCGGCTATCGGACTACCGCGGCCAAAAGCCGGTGGTTCTGGCTTTTACTCGTATCTTCACCGAAAAGCTTTTTTGCCCTTTTTGCTACCCCCACATCCAAGAGCTGAAAGCCCGCTACGGCGAGATCCAAGCCTTGGGGGCCGAGCTGCTGATGGTCACCAGCACCGATCCGGTTCAAAGCCAGCAGATTCAAGCAGACCTGCAGCTGCCTTACCCGCTGCTGGTGGATCCCGAGTGCAAAACCTTCCGCCTCTATGGGGTTGGCCAAGCTTTGGGAGCACCCCTGCCGGCCCAGTTCGTTGTGGATCGGGAGGGCAAACTGCGCTTCAAGCATGTTTTCTCCTTTGCCCAGCCCAATGCCGATACCGATGAGGTGCTGCGGGTGTTGCGGGAGGGGCTGCAAACCGGCTGGGATGGAACCCGTAGGGTGGCCCCTATCCCCTTTTTCTAGGGATCGGGCTTCTCTGCCATTGGACTTCCAGGGAGAGAGACTGCGATGTTTGCCCGTCTGGCCCAGAGTGGGGCGCGTCAGGCCGAGATCCTGGAGGTGGTTTTGCGCCACGGTTGGGACTACATGCGCCGCTTGCTCTCTTTTGGCAAGGCTGGGGAACCCCAACTGCCCCCCCCAATGGTGCTGCGCAACATTTTGGTGGATCTGGGGCCGGTCTATGTCAAGCTGGGCCAACTGCTGAGCACCCGTCCGGACCTGTTGCCGCGAGAGTACATCGAGGCCCTCAGCACTTTGCAGGCCGACGTACCTGATACATTTACGCTGAACATTGCTGAACATCACTGTTCAACTATGCAGCGATAGCATTCTGTTTGTTTCCAACCAGAATGGCGGTATCCCGCAAAGCTTTGAGTAGAATACCCAAAGCGCAGTTTCCGTGTCGTCTTACTACCAATTTTCTGCTTTGCTTTGGCTACCATGTTGGCAGACTCGAAAGTAAACAGAAAGATCAACTGGTAGTAATCCGTACTGAGCATATTATACATTATTTTCAGTATAGTTGAGCTTATTATTGACTAGAGTCATGCTCTTTTCTGAGATCCTGCAGGCGGCCCGGCGCAACCAGATCCGCATTCCCGGCAATTTGGGCCTCTGTGCCAAGGCGCTGGCCAATTTGGAAGGGATCGCCCGCCAGCTCACCCCCGACTACAACCTGCCGGAGCAGCTTCGCCCCCTGATGGCGGATGTGTTTCGGGCGCAATTGCTGGGGGAGGCCCCTCTGCCTTCGCTGCTGCGCACGGCTTTGGATTTGAAAAATCTCTCTCTGCAATCGCCGCGCCAGATGGAGCTGCTGCTCAGCCGCATCACGTCGGAAACCCAGCGCTGGAACTTGACCATCCAAGAGCTGGACGGGATCCGCAGCAGCCTGGATCAGTCGGCCAACCGCCTCTCCTACAGCATTGTGGTCGGCTCTCTAATCGTCGGGGCCGCCATCATCTCGGCTCAGACGCAGCGGTTTCAGGTCTTTGGGCTGAGCGAACTCCTGTTCGGGGCGGCCAGCCTGTTGGGGCTGTGGCTTGTCATCAGCATCCTGCGCTCCGGTCGCCTGCGCGGCTAGATTGGCTGTTGGCTCATCAGTGGACTCAGGGCCCTACTGCCCTTGTCTGGATCTCGATGTTTCCAAAAGAACACCAAAACGGTATCAACGCCTCCGCGAGCGATCCGCCAAAAGCCGCAAAGGCCGATTCTTTCGTTCGATCCCTCGACGCCTTGCGCCACAAGGCTTTCCGGCCCCAAAACCCCCTCGCCAAAACTCTTTTTGCCGACTTTTTTCCGGATCCCTCGCAAATGGGCCTTGCATTCCTTGCCCTGCTTGGGTTTAATAGGGGTGGAGTTCCCCCTTCGGGGGGATCCCTAGAAATTGGAAACTCTGATTGATGGCGTTATTGCACCCAAGCAAGTAAAGTTCCCCCTTCGGGGGGATCCCTAGAAATTGGAAACACAATTTAGTTTCCATGATTAACCTCCAAGGCAGGGAAGTTCCCCCTTCGGGGGGATCCCTAGAAATTGGAAACGTCGACACCCGAGGTCGATTTTTTAACTTTTTAAAGGTTCCCCCTTCGGGGGGATCCCTAGAAATTGGAAACTATGAACCTGGGTGCCTTGTTGGGGGAGGTTATTCAAGTTCCCCCTTCGGGGGGATCCCTAGAAATTGGAAACACACCCTACATTGGCGGGTGGTTAATCCTAGAGGATCGTTCCCCCTTCGGGGGGATCCCTAGAAATTGGAAACAGTTTCCTGGAGAACGTATAAACGTATCCAGGTTCAAGTTCCCCCTTCGGGGGGATCCCTAGAAATTGGAAACCGTGGCCTCACAGAAGCACGAAGTCGAGCTGACAATCAGTTCCCCCTTCGGGGGGATCCCTAGAAATTGGAAACTGCACATTCATCTATCAATAAGACCCGCTTTCCTCCTGTTCCCCCTTCGGGGGGATCCCTAGAAATTGGAAACTTAAAGCTTCTTGATACCGTCGAATAGCTTCTGGATCGTTCCCCCTTCGGGGGGATCCCTAGAAATTGGAAACAAATCGACATGCAGAACCCCGGGAAAGACGAATCCCATGTTCCCCCTTCGGGGGGATCCCTAGAAATTGGAAACAGCTATGTAAGTGCTGGTTCATTCTAAAATAAAAGGGTTCCCCCTTCGGGGGGATCCCTAGAAATTGGAAACTTCTACGAAGGGGCTGAACAACGTTACGTTGTGGTGTTCCCCCTTCGGGGGGATCCCTAGAAATTGGAAACTTGAACATCCAGGGGCCCAGTAGTTTGATCATCATGTTCCCCCTTCGGGGGGATCCCTAGAAATTGGAAACCCCTCCGTCCTCTGACGGATGTGGTGAGGGAGGTCATGTTCCCCCTTCGGGGGGATCCCTAGAAATTGGAAACGCTTATCTACTGCCCAAAGTTGAGCTGCACTAGTGGTCGTTCCCCCTTCGGGGGGATCCCTAGAAATTGGAAACACCTAGAACAGAACTGCATGCCCCTCAAAACGCGGAGGTTCCCCCTTCGGGGGGATCCCTAGAAATTGGAAACAGCAGGTTATTGTGATTCACCTGCTGAGATAGGAGGTGTTCCCCCTTCGGGGGGATCCCTAGAAATTGGAAACTTGCTATTGCTAGCTCTAAGTTATCCCTATCCTTGAGATGTTCCCCCTTCGGGGGGATCCCTAGAAATTGGAAACTTCAATCTCTAGTGGATGATCAGGATTTACTTATTGTTCCCCCTTCGGGGGGATCCCTAGAAATTGGAAACACCGCAGGAATTCACCTTGTCGGATTACTTCCACGCAGTTCCCCCTTCGGGGGGATCCCTAGAAATTGGAAACAGTAATGAACTGGATGATCACCACAACTTGAATTCCGTTCCCCCTTCGGGGGGATCCCTAGAAATTGGAAACCGCAATGGTTGGGTGGTGTTGGAAGAAAGTCACGAGTTCCCCCTTCGGGGGGATCCCTAGAAATTGGAAACACTTGGAATCCCTCGTAGATAGTCGAGAATGGCGCATGTTCCCCCTTCGGGGGGATCCCTAGAAATTGGAAACTTTCAGGAGCGTTGCCCAGTGTGACCCCAACTTGGGGTTCCCCCTTCGGGGGGATCCCTAGAAATTGGAAACTATTACAAGTATGGACAACGGCTAGTCAACCTCTTCCAGGTTCCCCCTTCGGGGGGATCCCTAGAAATTGGAAACCGTCTCGGTATTGATGTTCCCGATTTAAATGTTGTTGTTCCCCCTTCGGGGGGATCCCTAGAAATTGGAAACTTTAAAGTGCAACTTGCTAAATACTCTCCGAAATTCGAAGTTCCCCCTTCGGGGGGATCCCTAGAAATTGGAAACAGGATTCTATGTTGATTCGCTACTATGCTTATCAAATGTTCCCCCTTCGGGGGGATCCCTAGAAATTGGAAACCAGTAAAGCAGATACTCATCTACATCCCGGAAGGTAGTTCCCCCTTCGGGGGGATCCCTAGAAATTGGAAACATGCGTTGTATCTTCGTAATCGAAGATAGAAATAATTGAAGTTCCCCCTTCGGGGGGATCCCTAGAAATTGGAAACACCAGTTGATCACCCAGTGCCCCTTGCCCCAGTAGATCGTTCCCCCTTCGGGGGGATTCCTAGAAATTGGAAACTTCGAACGCGCACCGCAGCATCACCTGGCCTCCGCAAGGGTTCCCCCTTCGGGGGGATCCCTAGAAATTGGAAACGCATATCTGTAGGATAATCTGCTACATCACGATAAACTGTTCCCCCTTCGGGGGGATCCCTAGAAATTGGAAACGCCAATACGAACCCGCTCCTATTTCTCTTGTTACCCACACGTTCCCCCTTCGGGGGGATCCCTAGAAATTGGAAACTGTTAAGCTTCTTGGCCTTTGCGGCAGCGTTCTTGCGAACCTTGTTCCCCCTTCGGGGGGATCCCTAGAAATTGGAAACAACTTGTTGGATCCCTTGCCACCTTGGGGTGTATTTGTTGAGTCAGTTTCCCTGCAGTGAGGGATCCCTAGGGATGGGGAAAGGACTCAACAGCTTGCGCTGGCTGGCGCGTCAGTATGCGCTTCGAGTTCTGGATGCTGCCGGTATAACCCTCAATGGCTCACAGCCCTGGGATATTCAAGTTCACGACGAGCGGCTCTACCTGCGCTGCCTGCTCTATGGATCCCTGGGCTTTGGCGAGGCCTACATGGAGGGCTGGTGGGATTGCGAGGCCATTGATGAGTTAGTTTGTCGTCTCCTAACTGCCCAGGCACCGCAGCAGGTGGGTTGGCTAATTCAGCCCCTACTTGGGCTGGACAGTCGCCTCATCAACCGCCAGCGGGGCAAGGGGGCATTCGTCATTGGCCAGCGCCACTACGACATTGGCAACGATCTCTATGAGGCCATGCTGGATCGCCGCATGATCTACAGCTGTGCCTATTGGGATGGGGGCGCGCAAACTCTGGATGAAGCCCAAGAAGCTAAGCTTGACCTCATTGCCCGCAAGCTGGAACTCCAACCCGGCATGCGGGTGCTCGACATCGGCTGTGGCTGGGGCGGCACAGCCCAGTACCTGGCCGAACGCTACGGGGTGCAGGTTGTGGGGATTACTGTTTCCAAAGAGCAAGCCAAACTGGCCAGCGAACGCTGCCGCGGCCTGCCGGTCGAGATTCGGTTAGAAGACTATCGCCAGACCCAGGGAAAGTTTGATCGCATCCTTTCTGTCGGCATGTTTGAACATGTTGGCTACCGAAACTACCGAACGTTTATGCAGGTAGCCCGCCGCTTGTTGAACGACAATGGCTTGTTTCTTCTGCACACCATCGGCAGCAACGTGGCCTACCAGGGGCGGGATCCCTGGATTGAGCGCTACATTTTCCCCAACTCGATGCTGCCCTCGCCTCATCTGATTACTGCAGCCTTTGAGGGCTTATTTGTGCTGGAAGACTGGCACAATTTTGGGATCAATTACGTGGCCACCTTAAAAGCCTGGCACGCCAATTTTGAGCAGGCATGGCCAAAATTAGCCGACCGCTACGATGAGCGCTTTCGCCGCATGTGGCGGCTCTATCTCCTGATGAGTGCCGGTAGCTTCAAGGCCCGGGCCAGCCAACTTTGGCAACTGGTCCTCTCACCACGGGGAGTAAGTGGCGGCTATCGCTCGCTTCGGTAACGACAGTCCCAAAAGTTTGCAGGTGCCCCTGCGCCCTCGCTGAGTGGGGGTGTTATGATGAGTTTGATTATCATTCTCACTCTAGACAAGCTGAGGGATGCCCGCAGCTCTGCAGCAAATTGTCAATCGCTTCCAGAAGGCCAAGACCTCGCGGCAGAAGTATGAGCTTCTCCTAGCCTATGCCAAGCGCCTGCCACCCTTTCCCGAAGCGGAGAGGAAGGAGGAGAACCTAGTCAGAGGTTGCGCTTCGCGGGTGTGGCTGGCCACCGAGTTTAGGGAGGGCAAGGTCTACATCCAAGGGGATGCCGATGCTCAGTTGGTCAAGGGTTTGGTGGCCATTGTGGTGGAGGGGCTAAGTGGCCTAGCGCCGGAAGAGATTTTGGGGGTTTCCCCAGAGTTTGTGCGGGAGATGGGCCTCAATTTCAGCCTTAGCCCTTCCAGGAGCAACGGTCTGGTGAGCATGTTTTCGATGCTGCGGCAGAGGGCCTTGGCTTTTGGGAAGTCAGTTGCTTCCAGCTCTGCTGTCTCTGTTGTCTTGTGAGGTATTCAGGCTCATGACTGATCAAGCTAACTCTATCCGTTCGGCTCGACCGGTGCGATCGCTGGTATCTCTGGTGGCCGCCCTCTCGGTCGGGATCCTGGGAGGCCTGCAGATGCGCCAAGAAGAGTCCCGGGCCCAGCAGGGATCCAGCCCCCCAAAGGTGGTGACCACGATTTTGCCGATAACGCAATTTACCCGTGCTGTGGCCGGGGATCGGGCAGAAGTCACGCCACTCCTTCCCCCTCAGATGGGGCCCCACGACTTTCAGGCTCGACCTGAGGAGGTTCGTTTGCTGGCTCAGGCGGATGTGTTGGTAATCAATGGGCTGGGAATGGAAACTTTCCTGGAGGGGTTGATCGCCAATGCCGCAAATCCCCAATTGCTGACCATCGACAGCAGCGAAGGGATCCCAACTTTGCGGGCTGAGGAGCCAGAGCATGGGCACTCCCACGGTCACGGCCATGGACACTCTCATGGACACAGTCACGGCCATTCTCACGGGCATGGCCATGGCCACTCTCATGGGCACAGCCACGGCGAGTTTAACCCCCACATTTGGCTGGATCCCAGGCGGGCCATTCAGCAGGTGGAAAATATTCGTGATGGCCTCATCTCTGTAGATCCGGCGGGGGCAGAGATCTACCAGGCCAATGCGGCTGCTTTTATCGAGAAGCTCAAGGCTTTGGATGAGGAGATCGAGCAGCGCTTGGCTCCCTTTGCCGGCAGAAAGTTTGTAGTTTTCCACAACTTTGCCCCCTACTTTGCCGAGCGCTACAACCTCAAAGCCGAGTTCTTGGTGGAGATCCCTGAAGCCAGCCCCTCCCCCGAAGATGTGCGGCGGGTGATGGAGACGGTGCGGGAGTCGGGCCTGAAGACCATCTTGGTGGAACCTCAGGTGGGAGACAACAACCCCTTCCAGATCTTGGCCAGGGATTTGGGGGTGGAAGTGCGGGTTTTCGATCCCATCGAGACTGCCGGCCCTGAGGGGATCGAGCCGGAATATTACCTGACCATCCTGCGGCAAAACGTGGAGAACCTGGTCTCCGCCTTTGAGAAGGAGACGGCCTTCCTGCCCCTGCAATTGCCGCTGCTGGGCCAAGCTGCCCTCGAACACCTGCTGGCGAGGGGGCGGTGATCTCCTGCTCCGGCGAGGTTGTCCTGCGCGTCGAGGGGCTGACGGTCTATCGGGGATCCCAGTTGGCGGTGCAAAATGTGTCGTTTGAGCTGAGGGCGGGATCCCATACGGCCATTGTCGGCCCCAATGGAGCTGGCAAAAGTACCTTGGTGCAGGCCATCTTGGGGATCCTGCCGCGGCAGTGCGGCTCGGTTTGGATTCTGGGAGAGCCGGTGTGCCTGTCCGGTTATTTGCCCCCCTCGGTGCGGCAGCAGGTGGCTTACGTGCCCCAACGTTTTCAGTTCAATCCTGGGATCCCCATGGTGGTGGAGGAGTTTGTGGCTTTGGGTTGGGGGGCATTGCAACCCTGTTGGCCTTGGCAGCAGCGCTCTGCTCGGCAGCAGGCGGTGAAAGAGGCGTTGGAACGGGTCGGCGCATCCCACCTGTCCTCTAAGGCTTTGGGCCAGCTCAGCGGCGGGGAGCTGAAACGGGTGCTGTTGGCCTATTGCTTGGCTTGGCCGCGGCGGTTGCTTATCCTCGACGAGGCACCGGCAGGCTTAGATACGCTCAGCGAGGGGGAGTTTTACCGGCTCTTGGAAGAGCTGCGCCAATCTCTGGGCTGGGCCATTTTGCAGATCTCCCATGATCTGGAAATGGTGTCTTGCTATTGCGACCGCGTGCTGTGCCTCAACCAATCCCTCATCTGCCAGGGATCCCCCCAGGTGGCTTTGGCACCAGAAGTGCTGAGCCGGGTTTATGGGCCTGTTCGCGACAGCGGTGCGGAGCACCATTTTGTCCGCTACATCCACCGTCACTGAGGGGAAGGCGATGTTGGAGGGCTGGGTGCGGGTAGTGGAGCTGTTGCAGTTGCCCTTTATGCAGCGGGCCATGCTGGGTGGGATCCTCACCGGCATGACAGGTGGGCTGCTGGGCAGTTTTGTTATTCTGCGGCAACTGTCGTTTTTTAGCGATGCCCTGGGGCATTCGGCTCTGCTGGGGATTGTTTTGGGAGTGCTGCTGGGGCTGAATCCCACCGTGGTGTTGATGGTGTTTGGGGTGGGATTTGCTTTGGGCGTCACCTTTGTCTTGGAGCGCACTCAACTGTCGGCGGATGCGGTGCTGAACATCATCTACTCTTCCTCTTTGGCGCTGGCCGTTATCGCCCTCAGCTTGCTGCCCGGCTATCGGGGCAACCTCAACCAGTTGTTGTTTGGGGAGATTTTGGGGATCAGCCCGGCAGCCCTGTGGACGAGCGGGATCCTCTTGCTGATCAGCTCGGCCTATGTGGGATTGACTTTGCCCTCCCAAATGTTGCTGACCCTGGATGAGCCGCTGGCGCGGGCGCGGGGGGTTCAGGTGGGCTGGCAGAAGCTGGCTTTTGTGGTGTTGCTGGCTTTGGTGGTGGCCCTGGCGATTCGCTCGGTGGGGGTGTTGCTGGTGAGCGCTTTTGTGGTCATCCCAGCCTCGACGGCAAGGCTTTTGGGATCCCGGTTCACGACTTATGTGATGCTGGCCATAGGCATTGGGGGACTGAGCGCGGTGTTGGGGATGATCGCCTCGGCAACCTTCAACCTGCCCTCCGGCCCCAGCATTGTCGCCACCCAGTTGCTGTTCTTCCTGCTGGCCATGGGATGGCGGGGAGCGCAAAAGATCCTGAGAACTTAGAACAGCTTGCGTTCGCTTTCGGGAAAGACTTGCCCGATCAAGGTGGGCTGCTCGTAGACGCGCTTGAGGGTGTTGAGATCCCGCTTGGTAATGTTGGGCACCCGCAACACCCGCCGATTGCCGGTAGCCGCCGCATGGTGTCCGCCATACATCAGATCCCGCAGGTTCGGGCTATGGCCCCACAACCCCAGCCCATGCCCGATCTCGTGTCGGGCCACCGCCGTTATTTCGGCCAACCCCTGTCCTTCTGCAATGACGATGCGCACCCGCTGCTGCAAAGAGCCATCGGAGGCGAAGAAAAACTCCGGGCGGGCCGCCCCAGCCACCCCGCCGCCAATAGGAGGAACGCGGTAAATGCTCATCCCGTAGAAAGCCTCCTCCTCTTTGGCCACCACCTTGAGCGGGATGTAGGCCGACCACTCCTTCACCGCTTGCTCCACGGAGGCCTTCCACTGGGGGTGATCCCCTTGGATGTAGATAGGGACGGGATAGAAGGCCCACTGGGCATAGGCTCCACCTGGCAAAAGCGGCTCGATTTCCTCAAAGTAGTCTCCCACCGCCTTGTCGTAGGCGTAGCGATCCAGGCCGGGGGGGAGTTTGAGCCGCATCGGCTGCGGCAGTTCTCCGGCTTGAGTTTGAGCCTGGGCTTGCAGGGCTTCAATGCCAAAAAAGTGGGGAACCAGCAGGGATCCCCTGCCCCCCACTGCCAGGACGAGGAGCATCGTCCAGCCGAGGATGCAAAGCTGTAGAATGCGCCGCCGCATCAAAGCCGCCCTTTCGCCCTTGTCTTTCTACAAGGTTAGTGGCTCAGAAAGCAAGTGTCGTTCGTTTGACATCCTCCCCGGCCTTTAGGCCGGAGATTCCTACCACGCTGCGCATGGATGGCTCCTTGCGCAGTCGTCTCGGCGGGTTCCTGCTTCCGAC